>CAZCKI010000394.1:0-3586 GCA_964498815.1 uncultured Burkholderiales bacterium | reverse complement strand
TGGAGATTGCAGCCTTCCGCTTGACACGGTTGCTCCCCCGTCGCCGGGGGAGGGTTTGCCTATTTTGATTTGCTTACTTCGTAGTGACTGTCGCCGCCTTCACAAAATCGCCCGCCTTGACGATAGTCATCTTAGCGGGGTCGATGTATTTGTTCATGGCCGCGTTGATCTGGTCCAGAGTCAGGGCCAACACCTTGTCTTCGAAGGCCTTGCTGAAGGCGAAGGTGCGGTCCAGTTCCAGGTAGGCCATCCAGGCGCCCGCCACACTGCGGTCCTGGGCGCGTTGCTGCAGGCGCTGCTGGATGGCGCCGGACTTGGCCGCTTTCAGTTCGGCGTCGGTGAAGCCGTCCTTGCGCGCCTTGGCGAGTTCTTCCTGCAGGGCCGCTTCCACCTTGGCCACGTTTTGCGGCGCGGCGATGGCGAAGGCGGTCCAGGCGGAGCCGCGTTCGCGCGAATTCACGCCGAGTTGCGAGCCGACGCCGTAGCTCAGGCCCTCTTTGACGCGGATGCGGGCGGTGAGGCGCGAATCGAAAGCGGCGCCGCCGCCGAGGATGTAGTTGGCGACGAACAGGGCCGGATAGTCGGCGTCCTCGTCCTGCATATCGACGTTGATGCGCGCCAGGAACAGGGCGTTGGCCTTGTCCGGGGTTTCGAGCGCCTTGTTGACGGGGGCGATGTCCTTGTACGCACGGGTGACGCGCGTGTAGGGCATGCCGCCCTTCCAGTCGCCGAACGCATCTTTGAGCGCCTGGGTGACGGCCGCCTCATCGAAGTCGCCGACGATGGCGATCTCACCGCTGTTGGCGGCGTAGAAAGCCTTGTGGAAGTCCTTCAACTGCTGCAGGGTGACGGCCTTGATGTCTTCCTCGGCTTCGTCGAAGCCGCTGGCGTAGCGCACATCGCCGCGCGGGTAGGTATTGAAGTGCTTGCGCAGCGCGATCGAGGCCACCCCCTGCGGGTCGCTCTTCTGCTCTTCGAGGCCGGTCAGCTCCTGCTTGCGCAGTTGTTCGAGCTCGGATTCGGGGAAGCTGGGCTCGCGCATCACGTGCGCGGCCAGCTTGATGGTCTCGACCAGGTTGGGACGCGTGGTCTGGAAATTGGCGCCCATGCCGTTGACGCCGCCGGCCGCTTTCAGCTTGGTGAACTCGTCGGCCAGTTGTGCGCGGGTGAATTTGCTGGTGCCGCGCGAGAGCATGGAACCGGCCATATCGCGCACTGTGTTCTTACCAAACAGCGATTTCTCGTCGCCGCTATGGAAGCGAATATCGATGTTGACCGTCTCGCCGCGGGTTTTCTTGGCGAGCAGCGCCACCTTGATGCCGCCGATGGTGATGCGCTTGGTGCGCGCGTCGATATTGGCCTGCGAGGGATCGAAGACTTCGGCGGTCGAGGTGACCTGCTTGGGCTTGAAGTCTTTCATGACTTCGGCGAGGGTGGGCGGCGCCGGGACTTCGGCGCGCTGCGGCGCGTCTTCCGGCTGGAAAATACCGACCACGCGGTTGTCGCGCTTATAGTATTTCGCCGCGGCCTCTTTCACCTGCTCGGCGGTCACGCCTTCGGTGCGGTCGCGCGACTGGAAGAACAGGCGCCAGTCGCCCAGGGCGATGAATTGCGACATCTGGATGCCGATGCTTTCGTGGTTGTTCAGGGTGCGCTCGGCGGCATTGGCGAAGCTCTTCTTGGCGCGGTCCATCTCCTCTTTGGTGGGCGGATTGTTCTGGAAATCCTCCACCAACTTGGTCAGTTCTTCTTGCACCGGGCCGATGGGCTCGCCCTTTTTCACGGCGGCGCCGATGAAGTGCAGGGTGCTGTCCTTGCCCCAGAGCGGGAAGCCGAACACCTCGGCGGCCTTGCCGGATTCCACCAGCGCCTTGTGCAGGCGGCCGTTGGGCGCATTGCCCAACGTGTAATTGAGGATGCTCAGGGCTTGCGCGTCGTTGCTGAGGCCCGAGGGAATCTTGTAAGCGAGGATCACGTACTGGATGTCGCCCTTGCGACGCACTGTCACCATGCGCTCGCCGTCCTGGGTCGGTTCCACCGTCCACAGTTTCGGCAGTTCGCGGGTCGGCTTGGGGATGGCGCCGAAATACTTGTTGACCAGGGCCAGCACCTTGGCCTCGTCGAATTTGCCGGCCACCAGCACGGTGGCGTTATCCGGCTGGTAATACCTATGGTAGAAGCCTTGCAGGTTCTCGATTTTGACGTTTTCGATATCGCTGCGATTGCCGATGGTCGAATTGCCGTAGTTGTGCCAGTCGAAGGCGACACTTTGCAGGCGCTTGATCAGCACATTGGCCGGGTCGTTTTCGCCGTTTTCGTATTCGTTGCGCACCACGGTCATTTCTGAATCGAGGTCTTTCTTGGCGATGAAGGAATTGACCAGGCGGTCGGCTTCCATTTGCAGCGCCCATTCCAGGTTCTCGTCGTTGGCCTGGAACAGTTCAAAGTAGTTGGTGCGGTCCAGCGAGGTGGTGCCGTTGAAGCGCATGCCGCGCTTGTTGAAGTTCTTGTCGATGTCCGGATTCTTCGGCGTGCCCTTGAACACCAGGTGCTCGAGCAAATGCGCCATGCCGGTTTCGCCGTAATTCTCGTCGCGAGAACCAACCCGCACCGTCAGGTTGACGGTCACGGTGGGCTTGGATTGATCGGGGAACAGCAGCACCTGCATGCCGTTGCCGAGGTGGTATTCGGTGATGCCTTCGGTGGCGGTGACTTTGACCGGCGCCGCGGGCGCTGCGGCGGGGGCTGCCTTGGCGGCGGGGGCAGCCTTGGCGGCGGGCTTGGCCGCAGCGGGTGGAGTGGCGGCAGCAGCCTTGGCCGCAGGTGCGGGTTTGGCTGCCGATTTCGCCTCATCGGCGATGACCTGGGTGGCAAAAACGGCCGATGCGGCCAGGGAGATGCAGGCTATCCATCGCTGAAAAGACATGGGAATTCCTCGTGGAAATTGGTGGTGTTCGCTTTTGGCGAAGCCGCCAGTTTACTCGTTTGCACCCGTTTGGCGAGGGATTGCTGCGCAAAACGCCCTGCCCTGTTATACTGTCTTCCGCAGCGTATGTTCCAGTCCCCGTGCTGCAGTCATTCTGACCTCGCACTACCACCCTCGTTCCTAGACTGGCGCTTCTTCTGAAGCGACAGGTTCGATTTTTCGAAAGTTCTCCATGTCTTTTTCTGCTCTCGGCTTGTCCGAGAAACTCGTTCGTGCGGTCGCTGAACACGGTTACACGACCCCCACCCCCATTCAAATCCAGGCCATTCCGGCGGTACTCAACGGCGGCGACCTGCTGGCCGGCGCCCAGACCGGCACCGGCAAGACGGCGGGCTTCGTACTGCCGATCCTGCAGCGGCTGATGAATGCCCCCAAGGAAGGCAAGCGCTTTGTTCGCGTGCTGATCCTCACCCCCACCCGCGAACTCGCGGCACAGGTCGAGGAAAGTGTGCGTACCTACGGCAAGCACGCCGGCTTCAAGTCCACCGTGGTGTACGGCGGCGTCGGCATCAATCCGCAAATCTCCACCCTGCGGGCCGGTGTGGACATCCTGGTCGCCACCCCCGGGCGCTTGCTCGACCACCATCAGCAGCGCACCGT
>CAZCKI010000393.1:0-3593 GCA_964498815.1 uncultured Burkholderiales bacterium | reverse complement strand
CCAGCCCGCCGCCCAGCACGCGGTCGAATTCGCCGATGCCGCTGGGTTTGCGCGGCACATCCTGCGCGCGCACCTTGGCGAGGGTTTGCACCTTGCCGCGTTCGACGTTGGCGCCGGCCAGGGTGGAATAGCGGTTGGCCGAGGCCGTTTCCGCGACGGTTTCGATGAGCGTGTTCCACGCGTTGCAGTGCGGGCACTGGCCCTGCCATTTCGGCGATTGGCCGCCGCATTCGGTGCAGGTGTATAGGGTTTTGGGTTTGGCCATTATTTTCTAATAAGGTTCGTCATTCCAGCGGAGGCTGGAATCCAGTCCAATCCCTTGTTCAAGATCCTGGAAGGACTGGGTCCCAGCCTTCGCTGCGACGACGGTAGTTGATTCGGCGCAGGTGTATAGAGTTTTGGGTTTGGCCATTATTTTCTATGCTTGATTCTTTAGATCGTCGTCCCCGCGAAAGCGGGGACCCAGCGGCGTCTACGGCAACGACACTGGGTTCCCGCCTGCGCGGGAACGACGGTAGTTGATTCGGTGTAGGCGTGTTGGGTTTAGGGTTTGAGCATTGTTTCCTAGAAAGGTCCGTCATTCCAGCGGAGGCTGGAATCCGGTCCAATCCCTTGTTCAAGATCCTGGAAGGACTGGGTCCCAGCCTTCGCTGGGACGACGGTAGTTGATTCGGTGCAGGTGTATTGGGTTTTGGGTTTGGCCATTTCGTCAGACTGATTTCAGGTTCGTCGTCCCCGCGAAAGCGGGGACCCAGCGGCGTCTACGGCAACGACACTGGGTTCCCGCCTGCGCGGGAACGACGGTAGTTGATTCGGTGTAGGCGTGTTGGGTTTAGGGTTTGAGCATTGTTTCCTAGAAAGGTCCGTCATTCCAGCGGAGGCTGGAATCCGGTCCAATCCCTTGTTCAAGATCCTGGAAGGACTGGGTCCCAGCCTTCGCTGGGACGACGGTAGTTGATTCGGCGCAGGTGTATAGGGTTTTGGGTTTGGCCATTGGGTTTCTTGTTTTCTTCTTACGTCATGCAGTGGCCATTGTGATTCGGCACGGGTCGCGATCAGGATATCTCCTGTCCCCGCGAAGGCGGGGACCCAAGTTTGGTAGCGGCATGGCGCACGGAAAATTGGGCCCCCGCCTGCGCGGGGGCAGGGAAATTGCGCTTTATTGCTATCGCGTTCGCTGATTAACGCCTCTGGAATCCGTCCCATCAATAGTGATCCATTATCAACTTAATCACCTCCCCAGCCGTATGCGCCTGCGGGAAATTGGCCCCGGCGTAGATCGCAAACAGCAACGCGAACGACGACACCACCAGGAACGGCACGTAGGTGGCGGCGAACAGGGCGCGCACCCAACTGCCGGAGCCGATCGCCTTGGCGCCGCGCACCATGTGGGCGCTGAGCAGCAGCTGGAAGATCACTTCCGAAAGGATGTGCGGGGCTTCGTAGACGAGGTACACGGCCGAGCCGAACACGGCGATGATGACGAGCGCGATCAGGATGCCGGCGACGATGAGCGCGAAGCCGTCGCCATCGCCGCCGCCTCCTCCGCCACCACCACTACTGCCGCCGCCGCCCAGCTTGCCGAAGAAGCCGCCGTCGGAGCTGCCGCTGCTGGCTGCCACCGGCATCGTCGGCGAACCGGAGGGGCTGTCCCAATCGCCGCTGGCGCCGCCGCCGTCCATGCTGCCGCCGCCACCGCTGAATTCCGGTGTACTACTGCTACTGCCACCGCCGCTGCTGTAACCGCTGATGTTGCTGTTGATGACGTTGCCGTTAAGGTTCGGCGCATCCAGCTCGCGCATGTAGCGCCCATACGGCGAAAAGCGCAGCCACACCCACACGCCGACAAAAAACACCGCATACGCCGCCACCGAGGCAAACAGGTAGCGAGGCCACATCACCTCGATGCCGCCGTGAAACAGCGTGCGGTTGACCAGCAGCGCCGTGGACAGGCTCGCCACGATGATGAGCGACATGTGCAGGCGCGTGGAAAAGTGCGAGCGCAGCGTCGATTCGATGCGGCCTGGGGTGGTGTCGGGTTCGTTGTTGGGGTCGGATTGTGTCATTAGTCGGTCTTTATCGTCTGCTCATTTTCAAGATCGTCGTTCCCGCGAAGGCGGGGACCCAGCGGCGTTACTGCAACGACACTGGGTTCCCGCCTCCGCGGGAACGACGATCAAAAAACTACTCCTCCTCCACCCTCTTCACCCGCGCCGCCACCGCACACATCAACTCATACCCCACCGTCCCCGCCGCCTGCGCGACTTCGTCGACCGGCAGCGTTTCGCCCCACAGCGTGACCGGCGCGCCGATTTGCACGTGGGGGAGATCGGTGATGTCCACCGTGATCATGTCCATCGACACGCGCCCTACCGTGCGGGTGCGTTTGCCGCCGACCATGATCGGCGTGCCGTGTTCATTGCCGCCGGGGGCGTGGCGCGGGTAGCCGTCGGCGTAGCCGCAGGCGACGATGCCGATGCGCATTTTCTTGTGAGCGGTGAAAGTGCCGCCGTAGCCCACGCTATCGCCGCGCTCCAGCGATTGCACGGCGATCACTTCACTGGTGAGCGTCATGACGGGCTTGAGGCCGAAGGTGACGGCGGGAGCATCGGCGAACGGGGTGCCGCCGTAGAGCGCAATGCCGGGGCGCACCCAGTCGCGGTGGGTTTGCGGGTGTTTCAGCAGCGCCGCGGAATTGGCGACGCTGGTTTGGAATTTCTTCTTGCCGAAAATTTCCTTCGCGGTTTTTTCCCATTGCTCGAAGATCATCATCGGCGCCGTCACTCCGTGCGGAGCGTCGGAGGCGGCGAAGTGGGTCATCAAGGTAACGTTGCCGAAATTCTTGGCGCTGGCCGCCATGCCTAGCGCGTAGCGGAGGCCGCCGTCGGAGAGGCCCAGGCGGTTCATGCCGGTGTTGATTTTCAGGAACACATCCACCGGCTGCTTGAGGGTGGCGCCCATGATGGCGCTGACCTGCGCGCTATCGTGCACGGTGGTGATGAGGCGGTGCGAATCGATCAGCTCGAGCTCGTCGGGCCGGAAGAAACCTTCCAGCAACAGGATAGTCTGGGTGGCGCCCATGCGCCGCAGTTGCAGCGCGCTTTCGATTTCCAGGGTGGCGAAGCCGTCGGCTTCGCGCAGCGCGCGGTACACGAACTCGACGCCGTGGCCGTAGGCGTTGGCTTTTACGACGGCGAACACCTTGGCGTTCGGCGCCTTTTCTTTCAGCAGCGCGTAGTTGTGGCGGAGGGTCGTGCGCGAGAGGGTGGCGGTGATGGGGCGGGTCATGGCGGCATGTTACCGGGGAAAAATAGACCGTTTATATTTCCGTTCGTGCTGAGCCTGTTCTTGATGAACGATAGAACATACGTTTTTCCGTTCGTGCTGACCCTTCGACAGGCTCAGGACTAAAGGCGGTCGAAGCATGAACGGACCCCGACGTCCGCCGGCAGCCCATTCACCCTTCGACGAGCTCAGGGCGAACGGGAATGAGATTCTCGATGCGTTGCCAACAAGTATTCGTTTCCGTTGAATCGAATTTTGGTGAAAAGGCGAACACTGGTATTTCCGTTCGTGCTGAGCCTGTCGAAGCA
>CAZCKI010000392.1:0-3619 GCA_964498815.1 uncultured Burkholderiales bacterium | reverse complement strand
ACGATGATGACCGAGTAGCCGAGGCCGCCGCGCACGGTGCCGAACAGCTGGCCCATCGAATCGAGCATGTCTTCGGCGAGGCCGCATTTTTCCAGCACCGAGCCCATGAAGGTAAAAAACGGGATCGCCAGCAGCAGGTCGTTGGACAGGATCGAAAGGACATTGAGCGGCAGGTTGGACAGGAACGCCATCGGAAACCAGCCCATGTGCACGGCATACAAGCCGCAGCCGAGGCCGAACGCCGCCAACGAGAAGGCGACGGGGAAGCCGATCAGCATCACCAGCACCATGCCCGCGAACATGAAGGCCGGCATCGCCTGCAAGGAGATCATTGCAGCGGCCTTTCGTAGTGCGTGTCCATATTGTGGCGGCCGGCCAGGAAGGCAATGCGCTTGATCACTTCCGAGACACCTTGCAGGGACAGCAGCGCGAAGCCTAGCGGAATGGCCAACTTGATCGGCCAGCGAATCAATCCGCCGTCGTTCGAGGACATCTCCTGCTGCACCCACGAGTCGACGAAAAACGGCCACGCCAGGTAGGCGACCAGCAGCGTAAACGGCAGCAGAAAAAACGCGAGGCCCAGCAGGTCGATCCAGGCGCGCCACTTCGCCGGCAAGCGACCGTAGAGGAGATCGACGCGGACGTGCTCGTTGCGGCACAACACCGTCGCCGCGCCCAACATGACGGTGCCGCCGAACAGGTACCACTGGATTTCCAGCCAGCCGTTGGAACTGAGGTCGAGGGCGTAGCGGCTGACCGCATTGCCGGCGCTGATGACGCAGGCCAGCAGCACCGCCCAGGAAGCGGCGTGACCGATGCGGTGATTCAGGCGATCGATCCAGTGGGCACTAGCCAGCAAAAAGTTCAATCCGGTCCTGCCATGGGTCAGTTCGCCTAGGGCCGCCAAAAACTGCGCTGTGTCAACGATTTAGCGGTGCAAGGCGGCGATTATAGAGGGGAATCCGCAGTCACGACGACCGGGTGTCGGCTCGAAGGCCGGACAGTCCGTTATGTGGGAATAGAATGCATCCAAAACGGGTTTGCCCACGTAACTTCGCGATTCACGAGGGAATCAATCGTCATGCGAATAGTTTTTGACCAAATTAAGTTGCTTGTGTCCGCATCGGGTAATGTTGCGGCGTTTGCATTGCTTTTATTGTTGATGTCGCACGTTGCGCAGGCGGCAAGCATTGCCAATGGCGCAATCCTTTGGGCGAGTCATTGCGATGTTTGCCACGGCACACCGCCTAATTCCTCTGCAATGCTTGGCGCAAATAATCCCAACCTAATTACCAATGCACTGAACGGCGGCGTTGGTGCAATGATGGGGGTGGGAGTCGGCCTTACCCAACAAAACATCGCGGATATTGCTGCGTACATCGGCTCTCCTACCGTAACGCAGTCCTTCACTTTGACCGTCAGCAAGACTGGCACAGGATCTGGAACCATCACGTCCGCCCCCGCGGGAATCAGTTGCGGTTCGACCTGCAACTTTGACTTTTCAAGTGGCACGATCGTTTCGTTGACGGCTAGTGCAGCGGCTGGATCGGTATTTGCCGGCTGGAATTCGCCACCGATTTGCAGCAATACCGGCTCCTGCAATGTCGGCATCAACGCGAACGTCACTCTTACGCCGATATTCACCGCGCTTTCCACGCAAGCTATCGTCTTCGGCGCCGCACCTTCCCTCGTGATAGGTGGCAATGCCACCGTCAGCGCCACCGGCGGAGGCTCGGGCAATCCGGTGATCTTTACCTCTCTCACCGGCACCATTTGCACGGTGAGCGGCACGACAGTGCACGGTGTCGCAGCCGGCACCTGCACCATTGCCGCCAATCAATCGGGCAACAGTACCTTCAGCGCGGCGCCGCAAACCACGCAGAGTTTCACCGTCTTCGCCAGCCTCAGCAGCCAGTCCATCACCTTCGCTAATCCGGGAGACCGGGTGCTGAACCAGGGTTCGCTCACCCTGAGCGCAACCGCATCCTCGGGACTTGCCGTCAGTTTCACCAGCACCACAGGCGGCATTTGCGCCGCAACTGGTAACGTAGTCGCATTCTTCAATCCCGGCACCTGCACCATCAGTGCCAGCCAGCCCGGCGGCGGCTCGTTTGCGGCAGCCACAGCGGTGCCGCAAAGTTTCGCCGTTACACTGCCGCCGTTGGCGGCGCTGTCGATGCGTGGCGGTATCGATATCGACGGGTTGGGCAAGAGTGCCATCCCGATGCGCGCGACCGGGTCGTCGATGATGGTCGGCCGCCTGGTCAACAACACGCAGATTCAGTTCACACCGTTTGTGGGTCTTGGCCCGAATTTCCGACTGGTAGGAGCGGTTGATTTCAACGGCAACGGTAAATCCGATTTGGCTTACCAGGACTTTGTCTCTGATCCGCAAGGCATATTCGGCGAAGTTAGAGCGTGGACCGATTTCAATTCCGCCGCCGACCGCCTGCTGCGCAACGTCAAACTGGCCTGGGCGGTCGAAGCGTTCGGCGACCTCGACGGTGACGGTTTCGGCGACTTGGTGTTCCGCTTCCGTGGCGATGACGGCGTGCCCAACGACACCGGCGTTTCCTATATCTGGTTCACCGACCTCAACGGTGTCAATCAGGTGAGAAAGCGCGGCGGCGCGCCGCTCGGCTGGACTCTGCTCGGCGCTGCCGATCTCAATTACGACGGCGCGGCGGACATGATTTACATCAGTCCCGACAACCTCATCAAAGCCCTGATGGCGACTCCCTTGCGGACGTGCGCGAATCTCAATGCAGGCACAGTGCCGGCCGGCTACACGGCGCTGAAACTCTCCGATTTTACGGGCAACCGGCGCGGCGATATCCTGATTCGCAACGCCACCACCGGCGATACCCAGTTGCTGTCGCTGAACGCCAGCGGCCTCACGCTGCCGCCCTTCACGGGTGCTGCCGACGATCCGAATATTGCCTGCACCCCCGGCGGCAATTTGAACGTCACCAATACCGCCATCGGCCTGCCGCTACCGCCTGCGGGATCCCAATTCTTTGCCGCCGGCGACTTCAACGGCGACGGCATCACCGACATCGTCTGGGTGCAGCCGGGAACCGGCCAATTGACGCTGTGGCTGATGAACGGCGGCAGCACCGCGCCCACCATCATCGCCAACGCAGGTACCGTGCCGCCCGGTGGTTTCACCGTATTCCAGCCGTAGAATGACGACCATGAACAAAAAATTACTGTGGCTGATCGTGATCGCGCTGCTGGTACCAGTCGGCTGCGCCAACGTTGGCCCCACCCAACGCGGCACCTTGGCGCGCCCCGATATGCAGTTCGATTTCGATATGGCGCACGCCAAACTGACCGAACACACCTACGCCAGCAAGGAAGCCGCCTCGGGCGGGCGGGCTACCGGCGGCGGCGGCTGCGGATGCACCTGACCGGCACCGACCGCCGCGAAGGCGGGGTTAGGCGTCGGCAGGACCATAAAAACATAACGCGGAGAGCGTCGGCGTGAACAAGCAAAACCAGGAAACGGCGCTATCCGCGCTGATGACGGCGGCGATGGCCTTGCCGATCGTGGCGATTCCCTTGCAAGTTGGTGCGGAAGAAACGGCTGCGCCGTGGCTGCCGATCGGCGCCACTGCCG
>CAZCKI010000391.1:0-3631 GCA_964498815.1 uncultured Burkholderiales bacterium | reverse complement strand
GGTCGCGGCGGACGCGGTGGTGAACGCGGCGAACGGCCGGAGCGCGGCGATCGCCCGCCCCGCAATGAAGCCGCCGATCCGGCTGCAGTGATGGCCGCGCAAAATGGCGCCCAATTCGCCGCCGGAAACGAAGCCGTGAGCAGTGCGGCCGTCGCTATGGCAACAGCCGCAGTCGCCGAGTCAATGACGCCGCAAGCGCCGGCGGTGCATGACGTTGCGATGCACGAGATGCATGCGCCGGCGCCATCGACGGTGGCGCCCGCTGCCGGCGAACCGGTGGTCTCAGTTCCGGTCGTTGTCGCGGAAACTGCCCATGCAGAAGAGGCACCCGAGCCCACCAGGGTCGAGCCGCCTGCAGCCGCCGTTTCCGTGCAGCAAATGATGTTTACCGCGCAGGAAGTGCAATTCACGCCGATCGATCAAATTGGCGATGCCGCACCCGCTCGCGCGCAGCCGCGTCCACGCAAGCGTTATACCGAAGAGAATGCCGCCGCAGAACCCCTGGTGTTCATCGAAACGGCCCCGGACAAGGTGGCTTCCGTTCCGGTCGCGGAAGAGGAAGCGCCGCGCCGCCGTACGCCGCGTCCGCGCAAGCCGCGCGACGCGCAAAGCGAGCCGCTGGTGTTTGTCGAGACCGGCGGTACCGGTAGCGGCAGCCAGGACAACGCCGGATAAGTCTTTGCCGGCGACTACAAAGGGCGCAGCCTAGTCTGCGCCCTTTGCACATCTGCACTATGATGATCGACCCTAGAGGAGCCCCCGTGCCTGCCGCCATCGATTTCTATTTCGACTTTTCCTCGCCGTACGGCTATCTCGCCAGCGAGCGCATCGAAGCCATCGCGGCGGCGCACGGACGCACCATCACCTGGCGTCCGATTTTGCTGGGGCCGGCGTTCAAGGCCAGCGGCAACGCGCCGCTGGTGGGCCAGCCGCTCAAAGGCGAATACGCGGTGCGAGATTTCGCCCGCACCGCCCGCTATCTGCGAATCCCGTTCCGCTTGCCGGAGCCGTTTCCGATCGGTACGCAAAACGCGGCGCGCGCGTTCTATTGGCTGCACGATAGCGACCCTGCTCTCGCGGCACAACTGGTGCACGCACTCTATCGCACCTATTTTGCCGAAGGGCGCGACATCACCGCCGCCGATACCGTCGTGGCGGTCGCAACGAAGCTGGGAGTGAATCCCGCCGAGCTCGCCGCCGCACTCGCCGACGAGGCCGTTAAGGCTCGACTGAAACGGGAAGTGGACGACTCGCTGGCGCACGGCGTATTCGGTTCACCGTACATCGTCGCAGACGGCGAACCCTTCTGGGGCCACGACCGACTCGATCAACTCGATGCCTGGCTTCGCAGCGGTGGCTGGTGAAGCAACTGCCGCGGTGAAAAAATAGGCCGTCGCCGGATGCTTGCGACGGCCCAACTCACCACAGGAGAAATCGCTTCGCTGCTCGCTAGAAAGTGTGCCGGATGCCGAACACGTAGCCGATGCTGGCCGAACCGGGAGCTGCACCCAGACCCGCGCTGTTGGCAAATTGGTAACTGGCGCGCGAGCCATTGGCGATGCGCGTGTAAAACCAATACAAATCGGTGCGCTTGGAGAATGTGTAGCTGTAACCCAGTGAAGTTTGCCGTGCGCCCAGCGAGCCATAATCACAGGCGGCGCCCGTAGTACGGCTGCACGACCCGGCCTGCGCCACACCATACAGCGCACGAATGCTGCCTCGTCCACCGACTCTTTGCACCAGCGTCGCCATCACGGCCCGGCGGTCGTATTCATTGAACGCGCCAGCAATGGCGGCACTGGACGACTGTTCGTATTTCAACCGCTCCCAAAGAACGCCAAGCTGCGTGTCGCCGAAGGAATAGCGCGCGGCAATCTTGTCGCCGGAATCGCGCGAGGAGATCAATGGCGCCGCCGCGGTAGCCGACACCGGCACTGCCTGCGCTGACGGAACCAGCGCACTCAGTCCGAACAAGTCGCTGTGGCGCTCGTGCGAATAGCCGACGAACAGCGGCCCGAAGGCGAACTCCCCGCTTAGCGACAATACCGTGGGGTTGACGCCGGTTACCGTCGACGAAGCGACGGTCCTGCTTTCGTTGGCGGCGTAGGCCGCCTTGAACAGGAAGCCGCTAATGACAGGAGTCCAGTACTGGACGACATTTCCCTGCCGACGCTCGAACGAGGCATTCGCGGTGCTGGCGTAGGTGCGGCCGTCGGCGGAGGTCGCCAGCGCAGCGGCCGTCACCGGGCCGACGCCGAAGCCCGGCGTACCGATCAATGCGCCGCTATACGCGATGCCGGTGAAATACATGGGGTCGACTGCACTCGACAGCGTCTTGTAGGGTGTATCCCATTGGCCGATGCGCACCGACCCGAAGTCGCCTTCCAGGCCGACCGCGGAATTGCGCGACGCCAGCGCCGAGCCGCCCACATCTACGGCCACCGCCGACTCGATCTGAAAAAACGCCTTCAGGCCTCCTCCCAGCGCTTCGCTGCCGCGAAAGCCGAGATGGGCCGAATTCTGCGTGACGCGATTGCGTGCGACGACGTTGATGCCGGTCGGCACGATGCCGAGCTGACCGGCCGCCAGGGCACCGGCCTGCGTCGCGTTGGATGTATGCACGTTTTCAAAGTCGACGTTCAGTGTGCCGTACAACTGCACAACTGCCTCCTGCGCGAACACCTGCGCCACGGCACCGACAGCAAGTCCGGCGGCCGCGACCACGGCGGTAAATCTCTTCATGCCACTTCTCCCCAAGTTTAGCGAGCGGCTGCGGGTTTTGTAATGCAGCCAGACCTTCATTACCGGGGATCGACGCGCTTTATTCCGCTTGCGGGAGAGTAACTGCCGATGCGCATCGGCAGCACGCTCCAATGCTTTTCATGTCGCGTGCGCATACCTCGTACGCCAGCAGTTTGTTCCCGCCGATAAGAAAAATATTCCCGGGAATACGCAGGGCATTTCCCCGGTCTTCATCGGCGCTGCACCCGCATCCGGGTGTTCATTACCCACAAAGGAATATCGTCATGTTGATTTCGAAATGGATCACGACCGGTGCCATCGCGACCGGGCTCGCCCTGTCTTCCCTAGTCGCCACCGCCGCCACCACCGGGACGCAGCAAATCCCGCGCGCCGGCGCTGCCTGCGATCAGGCAAAGCAGTTTCGCTTCTTCCTGCAACAGATGGCTATCAGCGACGGTAATACCAGCGGCTGGCCCTACGCCGATGCCACGGAACCGACGGAATGCCGGGCAAGCAAGGCTGCCGCCCGCGTCGACACCGACGCGGCGCGCGCCTCCCTGCAAGCGTCGCCGGCCGCCGGTGCCCGGGTCGCGACGACAAACTCGTAACCGCCGGCTTCGCCCGCGCATAACCTCCAAGGACTGACATCATGCAAGCAGCAAAATGGAAAATCGTCGCCGCCTGCGGCCTGTTCGCGGCGCTGGGCGCCTGCGCCTCGCTGCCCGACCAGACGGCCGCCTCGTCCCAGACACCCGACCAGCGCTTTGCACAAGTGCAATCGGGCATTACGCAAGACCAGGTGCGTCAATTGATCGGCGGCCCGCACCAGACCAGCACCGGTTGGCGCTCGGCGCAGACCGTGTGGGTCTACCGCTTCACGGATGCGTGG
>CAZCKI010000390.1:0-3634 GCA_964498815.1 uncultured Burkholderiales bacterium | reverse complement strand
CCAAGCTCAATGTGGACAAGCGCGGCCATTCCTTCGTCTGCGGGCTGGTGTGCACCGCCATCTCGCTGCTGGCGGGCGTCTCCGGCCCGCTGCTCGATCTCTTTTACATCCACTCGCACATGGATCGCAAAGGCGTGGTGGCCACCAAGGCGATCACGCAATCGTTCGGCCATATCCTGAAAATCGTCTATTTCAGCGTGCTACTCACCACCGCGCGCGGCCAGATCGAATGGTGGCTGGCGATTGCCGCCATCGTGCTGGCCGTCACCGGCACCACGCTGTCGCGCAAGGTGCTCGATCGCATGTCCGATGCCTCGTTTCGTAAATGGACGCGCGGCACCGTGATGGCGGCGGGCGGCTTTTACCTCCTCAGCGGCCTCTGGCTCCTGCTGGCGCAGTAGGCCCGGCAAAAAAATGCCCGATCCCCGTTGGGGGACCGGGCAAACCGCTCTCGGAGGAGAATTGACAGCGGGTTGCCCCGCCGTCATCTCTTACTTAGCAGTTATCGTGCCAACCGGGATTTCGCCGGCAGCACACGCAAGAATACCGTTACCCTGCGGGGAATTGCCTTCCCTTGCACCAATCTCGCGCGGCAAAAATTCCTGCCGCGCCGAAATGGGGCCGCGCTCAGCGAGCACTTATTTCTGCCAGTCCTTCTGGTACTTGCCGGGGATCGGCCGGTAAAAATCCAGCACGCGCGACAAGTCGGCATCGCTGTCGCCGGTGGGCAAGATCATCGGCCCGAAGCCGACCACCTTTTTGCGGAAATCGAAGTAAGCCAGCACGATCGGCACACCGGCGCCGTGGGCAATATGAATGAAGCCCGACTTGAAGCCCTTGTCGAGCTGGCGCGTGCCTTCCGGCGCCAGCGCAAACACCATGCGATCGGTCTGGCCGAAGGAATGCACCACCTCGCCGACCATGCCATGCGAAGCCGACCGATCGACCGGGATGCCGCCGATCGAACGCATCCAGCGGCCGAACAAGCCTTTGAACAGGGTGTGCTTGCCGATGAACTTGATCTGGATGTCGAGCGCCCACAGCGCCATGACGCCGACCACGAAGTCCCAGTTGCTGGTGTGCGGCGCCACCGACACCACCACCTTCGGCACATCGGGCAAGGCGCCTTCGAAACCCCAACCGGAAATACGCATCATCGCCCTGCCGAGGGCACGAAAGACAGTGCTATTGCGGCGCAGGTATCCAGCCGGCACCACCAGCGCTGCGCCCAAGGCTAGCGCTTCTTGACGGCCAGCAATGCGTCTTTGAGCGTGTCCTCGCTCAGCGCGTTGACCGACGAAGCCAGCGTTTCGGCGAGTGGTACCGCGGAAACCGGCAGGCGGGCGATATTCACTTTTTCGATCAACTTGGCGGCGGCGCCGGCCACGCGCAGCAAGGCTTCGCGATCGGCCATCATCAGTTCGATTTCGCTGCGCAACATTTGTACGGCGGGATGTTCTTTGGGGGAAGTCATGTTCTTTCCAGAAAAGCTATACGGAAACAGTGCGGGAACCAGCGCGGCTATTCTAGCTGGTCTTGGCGAGCGGCAAATTGACCAACAGGTTTTGTGGTTTCAGCTTCAGGACGTTATCGGCGTTGAACGCGAGTCCCAGGTACACCGGCTTGCCCGCGACGTCGGCGCGCATCGCGGCGGCATCGGCAAAATCGAGGCGAAACAGGGAAATGAGTCGCGCGCGCCGCTCCGGCTCCACCTCCACGCCGGTATACAAATCGTTGAGAATCGCGGTCGATTCGAGATCGAGGCCGATATGCCAGCGCCAGGCGGCATCGTCCACGGCCGCCAGCGGTTCGATAGCGACTTCGCAACCAAAAAAATGCCGGACCCACTTGGCCAGCAGGCGGGCCAGCGCGGTTTCACCGGCACGGCGGTGGGTCAGGTCGAGCAGATAGGCGTAGCGATCCTCGCGCAACCAATAAAGTTGTGCGTTTTCATGCGACATCACGTCCATGTTGACCGCGGCGAGCTGTGTCCCCTGCTGCGCCAGCAGCCGGCCGACACTGCCGAAACCACCGGTCTCGGCAAACATCCGGATCGTCTCGGCATCGGCCGCCAGCACCTGCCCGCCTTCGGTCGAAACGCGTTGGCGGCGGAAAAACATTTCGCCGGCGCGCACCTCGTAGACGTCTTCACAGCCATCCAGCAGGCCGCGCACGATGGCGTGCGCCAACAGATCGACGAACACGGGCGGAATGGCAATGCTGCCTTCGCGAAACAATTGCAGGTAATAACGCTCCAGCGTCACCGCGTTGACGAGGCCGCGCCGAAAAGTCAGGAAATAGCGGTAATTTTCGCGTACGTCGGCGTCTTCGATTGCCGCCAGATCCGTCTCGGCCACCTCGCGCAACGGGTCCGCCATCAACGCCGCATGCAGCGTCCGCTCGCCGGGGCCCGATTCGGCAATCGGCGCCAATTCCGGACGGTGCAATAACAGCGCCAGCCATTCCGGGGTGACCCGCAGCCAGCCGTGGTCGTTGCGCTGCAGCAGCCGAAAGCCGCTCGCCTGCCAGAAGTCCTGCATGGATGCTCCGCCCGGCTAGTGTCGTGAGTGGGAAATTCGTTGACGGATATTCGGGGCCGTGATGACCACCCCGTACAAAAGTGACGACATCGTCGTCAGGCTAGGCACCCAGCGCAGCAAGGGTTATTCCCTTGCGAGCATGGGCAACGACGCATGGCGGCGATTTCGTCACTTTTGTTCAACGAATTTCCAATTCACGACACTAGGCGCCGGCCAGCGACTGGATGGTCTCGGTCAATTTTTGCACGGAGACCGGCTTCACCAGCATGGCGGCCGCCCCTGCGTCCATCGCCTGCTTATGGACATTCTTGTCGTCCATGGAGGAAATGACGATGATCTTTTTCGCGGCATTCGGCGACATGCGTTTCACGTTCTGGATGAAATTGATGCCGTTCAGGCGCGGCATGCGAATATCGCAAATCACCAGGTCGAAGTTGCGCTCGCGGCAAGCCGACAGTGCGGCCATGCCGTCGCCGGCCAGCGTTACGCTGTAGCCCATGCGCGTCAGGCACATTTCAAAATAGGTTTGTTGCACGGTGTCGTCGTCGACCACCAGCGCTTGTGGCACGGTACCTGAGCCGGAAACGGGATCATTCATGGTTATGCGCGATCTGGGTAGTCCATCATTGCTTCACGCAGTCGACGAAGTACTCCAGTTTACCCTTCTCGGAGTGCTCGACCAAGCCGTGAATATCGGTTTCGAAGCCGGGAAACGCCGAATTGAATTCGCGCGCAAACCGCAGGTACTGGACGATGGTCTTGTTGAAGCGTTCGCCGGGGATCAATAGCGGTATTCCAGGTGGATACGGCGTCACCAGAGCGCTGGTGATACGGCCTTCCAGTTCATCGATGGGAACCCGGTCGATTTCGCGGTGCGCCATCTTGGCGAAGGCGTCGGCTGGTTTCATGGCCGGCTGCATATCGGAGAGGTACATTTCCGTGGTCAGCCGCGCCACGTCGTTGGCCTTATACATATCGTGAATTTGCTGGCAAAGGTCTTTCAGCCCGACGCGCTCGTATTGCGGCTGTGAGGCGGCGAACTCCGGCAAGATTTTCCACATCGGCCCATTGCGATCGTAGTCGTCCTTAAACTG
>CAZCKI010000389.1:0-3649 GCA_964498815.1 uncultured Burkholderiales bacterium | reverse complement strand
CGGCAGCGGTCCGGAGAACGCGGGACGTGCGTAGCGATACGGTGAGCCCTGCACCTGGCCCGTCAATTCGGCGTTCTTGAATTCGCGCGGATAGGCCCACATCACCATCGGCAACGGTCCGTCTTCCTTCTTGTATCCAGCCGGCAGATAGAGCGTCGCGGAAAGATCGACGCCGTCCTTGCGCTGGTAGCGAATCACTTCGTTGGTGACGTTGGCGATCGGATTTTTCGGCGTAGCGTACTTCGTCACCGCCGCCATATTGCCGGTGGCTAGATCGCGAAGATAGAAGTTGGGGGCCTCGGCCGCGCTTTCGCGTTGCAGCAACAGTTTCACCTGCGCGGTATTGTCGAACACCGCCGTCGGCGCGTCGTAGTACGGCGCCTCCGAGCGGAACAGGCGCTTGGCTTCGTGCGTATCCAGGTTGTAACGGTCGATGAAAGGACGGTCGCCCTCAGCCGATGCACCGGCACTGGTCAGGTAAATTCCTTTGCCGTCGGGCGTGAAATTGAGCGCGCGGGTGCCGCGGCCGGTGGATTCGGTGAGCGGCGTACCGGGATCGCCGTAGTGGTCTTCCGACGATCGATCGAACAACTTTACCGGCGTGCGCGCCGGGTCGCCGGGATAGGCCCGCCAGGTCACCATCTTGCGGCTGCGACGCGACATTTCGTTGACGAGCGCCACGCTATCGTTACCCCAGACGATATTTTGCAAACGCAATTCCACTTTCGCGAGCACCGTGCTCTCGTTGCCGAAGGGTGCCGGCAGCATGTGCAAGGTATCACCCAGGCGGCGCCCGTCCACCGGTTGCACCCAGGTGATGGTGGCCGGTGCATCGGCGCGCCAGGTGTACTGGCGCGGTCCTTTGCGGACGGCATCCGGATCGAGCTCTTCGTCTTCGGCGAGCGGCAGATCGGAGAGTACCCGTACCAGCTTGCCGACGTCGGCATCGCGCCCATCGCGGATTTCCGTTTTCAACGGAAACTGGGTCAGCGGCACGGCATACGAAAACGGGCGCTTCAGCGTCTGTACCAGCACGTACTCGGCGTTGGGCGACGGCTGGAATGCCCGGATCATGCCGGTGTCGATCGGTGTGATCTTGCCCTCCAGGGTCAGCAACACCAATTCGCCGGTTGCGTAGTACTCGAACAAGGCTTCGTCGTGCGGCGACTTCAGCAGGTCCTGATAGGTGCGCGCGGTATTGCGTTTGCCGATGTTTTCCTGGATGCCGGGACCAATTGCCACCGCATTCGGCTTGGGCGGTGCGGCACGGTTGGCGGGAACGAGATTCACAATCAGCGATTTGGAATCACTGTTCCACGCAAAGGCGCGGCCCAGCGCGCTGTTCAAATAGCGATCGCTTACGCGCCTGGCATGCGCGCCGTTGCCGACTTCGACCACCATCAGTTCCACACCGTTTTCTTTCACCAGCGAAAAGGCGATGCGCTTGCCGTCAGGCGACCAGATGGCCTCGCCGATGCGCGCGCCGGGCGGCAGTCCAGCGACGGTTTTTTCGACGCGGTCGGCAATGCGGATCAGCTTGATCGCGGTCGCGTAGGCCGCGCGGTTCTGGTCGTTGTTGCGCGGATTGATGCGGATACCGGCCAGGCGCAATTCGGGTTGCGCGAGTTCCGCGACCGAGGGAGCCGCCGGCCGCTCCTGCAGCATCAGCCATTCGTTGCCGGGTGAAAGCGAGGTCTGTGGAATCTGCGGCGCATCGACCATCTCGACCATGGCCTGCGGCGGCAATTGGTAGCGCGGCGCTTCCGCCGCCAGACTGGATGTCGCACTCCACAGCAAAATCTGCGCGGCCACCAGGAAGATTGCCGGTCTTGCAACGTCGATTCTTTTCATTATGAGAATGTTCCCACTCCGGAGCGAAACGCGAATCATACGCCGACCTCCCGGCGAAGACATAGACTGGCGTCAATCCGCGAAAATGACCCGCCTGCGGAACGGGCGCCGGCGGGTTTGCAAACTCCAAAAATTAGGTGTAATGTTGCGCCGCACAAGAGCCGTAACGGCAGTTGGCACTCAAACTACATCGTCACAACACACGCTCCGCACCATTCTCTATCCTGCCGCTTCCGGCGGGAAATCCCATGAACGCCCCCAATAAGAAACTCGGCGCATTGACCGTTGCCGCCATCGGCGTGGTGTTCGGCGATATCGGCACGAGCCCCTTGTACGCGCTGAAAGAATCGTTCAACCCCGAATTCGGCATCCCGCTCAACGAAGGCACGGTGCTCGGCATCCTGTCGCTGATGTTCTGGTCGTTGATGACGCTGGTAACGGTGAAGTACCTGATGTTCATGATGCGCGCCGACAACAAGGGCGAAGGCGGCATTTTGTCGCTGACGGCACTGGCGCAGCGTTGCTACCTGTCGGGTTCGCGCGGCCGCTGGATCGTGACGGCGCTGGGCATTTTCGGCGCCTCGATGTTCTACGGCGACGGCGTGATCACACCGGCGATTTCGGTCATGTCGGCCGTCGAAGGCCTTTCCATCGTGACACCGATGCTGGAAAAATTCGTGCTGCCCATTTCCATCGGCATCCTGATCGCCTTGTTCGCCATCCAGCGCCACGGCACCGGCGCCCTCGGCAAGCTGTTCGGGCCGACCATGGTGCTGTGGTTCGGCGTGATCGCGGTGCTGGGCGCCATCCAGGTGGTGAAACACCCGGGTGTACTGATGGCGGTTCACCCGCAATACAGTTTCGCCTTTTTGTTTGAACACAAGATGGCGGCCTTTCTCACGCTGGGTTCCGTTGTGCTATGCGTGACCGGCGGCGAAGCGCTCTACGCCGACATGGGCCACTTCGGCGCGACGCCGATCCGGCGCGCGTGGTTCTGGCTGGTGTGGCCCGCGCTGCTGATCAATTATTTCGGCCAGGGCGCCCTGCTGTTGATGGACCCCGAAGCGGTCAAGAATCCGTTCTACCTGATGGCGCCCGCCTGGGCCTTGCTGCCGCTCATCGTGCTGGCGACGGCCGCCACGGTGATCGCCTCGCAAGCGGTCATCTCCGGCGCCTTCAGCCTCACCAAGGCCGCCATACAACTGGGCTACCTGCCGCGCTTTGCGATCGAGCACACCAACGAAAAGGAAGCGGGACAAATCTACGTTCCCTTCATCAACTGGTTTCTGCTGTTCGCGATCATTCTGCTGGTGATCGGCTTCAAGAACTCGAGCAACCTGGCCGGCGCCTACGGCATTGCCGTCACCATCACGATGCTGATCGACACTCTGCTTTTATATGTGGTGATGACGCGCATCTGGCGCTGGAACGTAGTCCTGTCCTTTGCGCTGGTGGCGATCATCGTCGGCAACGACGTCATGTTCCTGGCCGCGTGCCTGCACAAGATCCTGGAAGGCGGCTGGTTCCCGCTGGTGGTCGGCATCACCATGTTCACCCTGATGAGCACCTGGCGACGCGGCCGCGAAATCCTGAAGAAACGCATGAACGAAGGCGCCATGCCGCTGGAGGATTTCGTCGCATCGATGGCCCTGTCGGATACGCCGAAGGTGCCCGGCACCGGCATTTTCCTGTCGGCGCAATCGAAGGGCGTGCCGAGCGCGCTATTGCATAACCTCAAGCACAACAAGGTCCTGCACGGCCGCGTCATCATCCTCTCCATCGTCGTCGAGGACATCCC
>CAZCKI010000388.1:0-3668 GCA_964498815.1 uncultured Burkholderiales bacterium | reverse complement strand
GTGTGGCGATGATCGGCGGCGGCTACGGGCACACCTGCGCCCTGATGGCCGACGGCTCGGTGCAATGCTGGGGCAACAATTTCTCCGGTCAGTTGGGCGACGGCACCAGCACCCAGCGCAATACCCCCGTCACGGTCGCCAATCTCAGCGGCGCGGTGGCCATCACCGGCGGGGTTTCGCATACCTGCGCGCTGATGGGTTCGGGCGGCGTCAAATGCTGGGGCGACAACTCGCAGGGTGAACTCGGCGACGGCAGCGGCGTATCCAGCACCAGTCCGATCGACGTGTCCGGCCTCACCTCCGGTGTCGCCGCGATTTCCTCGGAGAATTTTCTCAGCTGCGCGCTGATGTCCGCCGACGGCAGCCTGCGCTGCTGGGGCCTCGACTACAGCAACCAACTCGGCCTGGGCATTGGCGTCATCGTCGGCACGCCGGTCGCGGTACCCGGCCCCGGCGGTTTGCAGCAAGTGGCTGCGGGTGGTCGCCACATCTGCGCACTCACCGCCTCAGGCGGTGTCCAATGCTGGGGCGGCAACCAGGTCGGCGCCCTCGGCGACGGCAGCACCACCGACCATCCCACCCCACAGGACGTACCCGGCCTCGTAAGCGGCGTAACGGCAATCACGGCGAGCCTCTACGGCACCTGCGCGCTTCTCGCTGACGGCTCCGTGCAATGCACGGGCGGCACCTTCGACAGTACCCTCAGCCCCACCCCGGTGGCGGGTCTCGCCGGCAACCAGGTCGCGGTCGCCAGCGGCTTCAACTTCAGCTGCGCCCTGAGTCAGATCGGCGCGGTGGGATGCTGGGGCAACAATGTCTACGGCGAACTGGGCGACGGCTCCTTGACGGCCCGCACCGACGCCGCCCTGGTGCTCGGCCTCACCGGCGGCAGCGCCGTGGCGCAGAGCATCGCCTTCGCGCCGATCGTCGACCATCTCTACAGCGATCCGCCGTTCGCCGCTTCGGCGACGGCAAGTTCGGGCCTGGCCGTCATGTTCGCAAGCCTCACCCCTGCGGTCTGCACGGTGGACCCGGCGACGGGCCTGGTGACGCTCGTAACCGGCGGCACCTGCACACTGGCCGCCAACCAGGCAGGCGACGCCACTCACCTGTCCGCCCCGCAGGTGACGAGAAGCTTCAACGTCGCAGGTAGCCAGCAAAGCCAGCTCATCGCAGGCTTCGCCCCGCTCACCCCGGTGAGCTACCAGCCGGGCGGCACCTTCACCCTCTCGGCCACGGCAAGCTCCGGCTTGGCGGTCGTGTTTGGCGTGAACCCCGCCAGCGCGAGCGTGTGCAGCGTCTCGGGCAACGTCGTCACGCTGCTCTCCACCGGCACCTGCGCGGTGACGGCCGACCAACCCGGCAACGGCGGCTTCCTCGCCGCGCCGCAACAAAGTGCCGACGTGCAAGTGATCAACGGCCCGCCGCCGGCCACACAGACCATCACAGGCTTCACACCCAATAGTCCCATCGCCTACAGCCCCGGCCTAAGCTTCAGTCTCGCCGCCGACGGCGGCGGCTCAGGCAACCCGGTCGTCTTCGGCGTGAGCCCGGCGAGCGGTAGCGTCTGCACCATCGCGGGCAACCTAGTGACGGTGCTGCTGCCCGGCACCTGCACCCTCACCGCCAACCAGGCCGGCGATATCAACTACGCCGCAGCAACGCAGCAGGCGGTGGATGTGATCGTGACCCCGATCGACAACACCATCACCGGCTTTAGCCCGGCGACCTCGCTCACCTTCGGTCCCAACCTGAGCTTCACCCTCACCGCACAGGGCGGGGGCAGTTCCAGCCCGGTGGTGTTTGGTGTCAACAATGCCAGCGCAACGGTCTGCACGCTCCAGGGCAACCTGGTCACGGTACTGAGGGCAGGGGTCTGTACCGTCACCGCCGACCAGGCGGGCGACAGCACCTATGCAACCGCCGTCCAGCAGAGTGTGGACGTGGTGATCGATGCGGCGGGGCAGAGCATCAGTTTTGCGCCGATCGCGGATCATTTGCTGGGGGATAGCCCCTTCACCATCACGGCGAGCGCGGATTCGGGGTTGACTGTCACCTTCGGCAGCACGACGCTAAGTGTTTGTGCGGTCAGCAATGGAGCGACGCCGAAGGTAACGATCCTGACCACGGGGGCTTGCACGATTACGGCGGATCAGGCCGGCAATGGAGGCTACAGCCCGGCGGCGCAGGCGACGCAGAGTTTTAATATCACGGTGCCGCAGAGGAAGTTGTATTACGTGCATCCGGATCATTTGGGCACGCCCAGGGCGATTACGGCGAGTGATGCGACCAGCACCAAGGTGTGGGAGTGGGAGAACAGCGATCCGTTTGGGGCGAATATTGCCAACGAAAATCCGACAAACAGCGCATCCTCGTTTAAGTACAATCTTCGGTTTCCGGGGCAGTATTTCGACCAAGAAACTGGAACCCATCAGAATGGGTTCCGTGAGTATGATCCGCAACTTGGCCGGTATATTCAGAGTGATCCGGTTGGGCTGTATGGAGGGATGTCAACTTTCTCGTACGTTGCATCCAATCCAACCGGATTCGTTGACGACAATGGCTTGCAACGCCGCGGTACCTCCGGGGCAAATATGCAAGAGCTTAGCTACGCGGCAGCCATTGAAGGCCAATATGTTGCAGCACTCATAAGACAAATTCGTCAGATCGATCCACAATTCACTTACCAGACTGTACGGCCAGCCACCGGCCCGGGTAGCGTATATGGAAGGTACGATGTTGAGGCGCTCAGAGGGATGCTAGAGAGGATTCGCTCGAGCCAGCCGCAGGTTTGCAGGGCAGGTACAGGCCAACAACTTGCCCCCTACTATCCCATAAACAATGGCTTTCTGGGCAGAACTAATCCACTGACTTTGCAACCTGGGCAACGCATAGATCGCTATGGCGGTAGTGATTTTTCAAGATTTTTCTCCCCTGAAGGTACGGCCGCCGGCGCTCGTTCTCTGCCCCCGGGTGTTGCCGCCGAATCTCTACGTACATTCGAGGTGCTTAAGCCATTTGAAGTAGAAACGGGTATGACCGCACCGGCCTTCAATCAGTTAGGATTGGGCACCCAGTATCGATCTAGTAGTCAACTTGGGGAGCTAATCCGCGATGGATTCATTCGGGAGGTAAAGCCATGAGTTGTGTGTTTCCAGATTTGCCGGGATGGATATTTGAAATCGACGAAGTATCTGCGGGGGTTTATAAAGTGGTTGCTAAGGACCAGACTGGGAGTCGTTTTTCCCGGACAGGTACAAATGTCGACATGCTCGTTAGTGAGTGCAGGAACGACGTGGCAAATTTAATTGGTAAGGATATCTTGAAGTAAATTGGGCCAGAAAAAATGTGGTCACAGTGATCTCTCCCACACCCGCATACCCACTAAGCACACACACGAAGCCATTGGGGGTCAGTCTAGCAATGTGGCATTGCTACATTGCTAGACCTCGCATCTTGCCAAAACCGACAAGCTTCTGTGTAGTAGCGAAGTAGGCGGTTCATCAATTTCGGCGACTGGTGGATACACCTTTACTTGGGGCGGTGGCAAATGACGAGAACTGAATTGATTGTTGTCTTCCCAACATTGGGGTCTGGTCTAGCAAAGTAGCACCGCCGCCGACCAGCCCGGCGACGGCATCAACGCACCCGCGCCGCAGGTCACGCAA
>CAZCKI010000387.1:971-3670 GCA_964498815.1 uncultured Burkholderiales bacterium | reverse complement strand
ATGACTGGCTTGGCAGTATCGTTGGCGCTGTGCGCGCTGGCTTTTCTCTTCTGCGTGGCTCCCGCCGAATCTCGCCCGCTGCCCGCCCGCCAGGTCATCGCCATCACCGAGGTCAACGTAATCGACGTCGAGCAAGGCCGTTCGCTGGGGCCGCGCACGGTCTTGATCGAAAACGGGCATATCAGCGCGATCACGGCGCCGCGCGCGGCCGTCATCCCGGCCGGTGCGAGGCGTATCCCGGGCCGGGGCAAGTTCCTGATCCCCGGCCTCACCGACATGCACGTCCACCTGTTCAACCTTTCGTCGAAGCGCCCGCCGAACGACTGGTCGCTTCCGCTTTACTTAGCCAACGGTGTCACCGGCGTGCGCGAGATGCGCGGCGACGCCGAATCGATGGCGCTGGTGAACCACTGGCGCAATCAAATCGACGAAGGCGCGCTGGCAGCACCCCGCATCCTCGCCGCCGGCATCGCCGTGCAGGGTGTTTCGCCGCTCGATGCGGCGCAGCAGGTCGCCGCTGCCGCCGAGGCCGGCGCCGATTTCATCAAGGTTTTTTCGGAACTGCCGGCTTCGCACTGGCGGGCGGTGCTCAATACCGCCAATGCGCGCTCCCTAACGGTGGCGGGCCACGTGCCGGCCGGTGTCGCGCTGACAGTTTCTGCCGAGGCGGGCCAGCGCAGCAACGAGCATCTGATGCAGGTCTACGAGGCCTGCTCCAGGGATGAGAAACGCTGGCTTGCCTCGCGTGCCGAGCTGCGCGGCGACGCGCTGACGAAACTGCGCGACGAACAGGAAGCCCCGGTGCTGGCGGCATTCGACCAGGCGGCCTGCGCCCGCGTCGCCCGCGCGCTGGCTGCAAGCCGCCAGGCACAGGTGCCGACGCTGGTGTTGGCCGATGAGGACGGCTTGCAGGCGGCGGGAAGGCCGCGCAACGACTGGCGCTGGCGCTTCCTGCGCGCGGACGAACGCACCCGCTGGGAGAAATTCCTGACCGTCTATACCAAGGAAGATGCGGCACTCGCCAAGGCGCGCTGGCCGGTCGCGCGCAAGATCGTGCACACGTTCGATCAGGCCGGTGTCACCATCCTCGCCGGCACCGACGCGCCGATGCCCGGCGTTTATCCAGGGTTTTCATTGCACGAGGAAATGGGCCTGCTGGTGGCGGCAGGGCTCACGCCGGCAGCGGCGTTGCGCGCGGCCACGATTGCGCCGGCGCGCTTCTTAGACATCGCCAACGAGTCCGGATCGGTGGCGGTGGGCAAGCGCGCCGACCTGATACTGCTCGATGCCGATCCGCTCAAAAGCATCCACAATACGCACCGCATTCGCGCCGTGCTGTTCGATGGCCGCCTGCTGACGCGGCCCGCGCTCGATGACCTCATGAAGGAAGTAGCCGCCGCCAATCCGCGCTGACGACCAGTAAGCTGCGCGTCAGGCCTTCTCGATTTCCCGCCACAACTCGTTGAGGGCGATCTGCGCGCTCGCGCATTCGCGTCCGTGCTGGCGCGCCTCGCGCTCGGCCACCTCGCGCATGCGCGAGGCCGCGACGTGATCACCGCACAACTCGTCTACCTCGGCGAGGCCTTTGCTGGCAATATGCAGTTCCTTGCACGGTCGGCACAATTCGGCGCTCAGGTGCGCGCCTTCGTAGGAAGCGAGCGCGTCTTCGAACTGGCCGAGGTCGCGATACACTTCGGCCTGTTCCAGCTGGATGATGGTGGCGCCATACAGCAGCTTCATCGAATGCGAAATGGCCAACGCATTGTGCAATGCCGCCAGCGCTTCGACGTGACGGCCTTGCTGGCGACGCAGGCAGCCCAGTGAATAGTCCAGGCGCGCCAGCGCTTCGCGGTTGCCGGCGCGGGTTGCCGTCTGCCGCGCGAGTTCGGCAGCCGCCTCGGCCTCGACCTGCGCGCGCGCGCGCTCCTCGCCTTCGCCGGCTGCCGCCTTGCGTACCCGCATAGCTACGGCGTATACCGCCACCACCGATTCCGGCAGCGTCCCGTCGGTGCGGGGCAACAGCGCCAGCACAATATCGATCTCGGCCAGCGCCGCGTCGAATTTTCCCTGCCTGACCAGCAATAGCGCGCGGGTATTGCGTACGTGCATCAATAGCGTAGCGTCGGCTATCGCCGTTGCCTCGACGAGGCATCGGTCCAGGAGTTCGAACAGGAACGGACTGCTGCCCATGATGAAGGCCGATGCGTGGGCCACCGTCGTCAGCGCATGCAGCGCGCGGGCCTTGTCTTGCAGGCCGATGGCGATGCGGTAGGCGTCGATGGCGGTGGCCTGCGATTCGATATACGCGCCCTTCATCGAAAGCACCAGCGCCATGCTGTCCAGCGCACTGAAACGTCCGACCGCATTCTCGCCGCTCTTGGTCCGGCGGTACACGCCGCGCAACAGATCCATCGCGCGCACGATCTCGCCGCTGCCACCGAGCAACACGGCTTCCCGGCACTGCATCGAAAAATCCTGGTCGATGTGCATGGCGTGGTGCGTATCCGTAGGTAATGGGCAACTGCCGCTGCGGGAACCACCCGTACCCCGCGTTCGAATCAGTCTACCGCAGGCGCAAGTCCGAATCGAGCCCTCGTTTTTGCCGGCACCATAGCCATCGACTATAGCCGCCATAGCGACAAACGATTTGTTAGCGGCGATGGCATTGCCTAAGATAGCGCAGATGCACCCGGCGCCGC
>CAZCKI010000387.1:0-961 GCA_964498815.1 uncultured Burkholderiales bacterium | reverse complement strand
CGCATGGTCCGCGTAGTGCCTGCTGTTGCCAGTCTTCCCATCACCCGCATTGTCTCCTCGAAAAAGGAACCGCCATGTCCACCCCATTGCAGAAAATCCTTTACACCGCCCACGCCCATACCACCGGCGGACGCGAAGGCCGCTCGGTCAGCGACGACGGCCTGCTCGACGTCACGCTCACGCCGCCGAAGGCGATGGGCGGCGTCGGCACCGCCACCAATCCGGAACAATTGTTTGCGGCCGGCTACTCGGCCTGCTTCATGGGCGCTATCAAGCACGTCGCCGGCGTGAAAAAAATCGCCGTGCCGGCAGCGGCATCGATCGACGCCAGCGTCTCGATCGGCCCGATCCCGCAGGGCTTCGGCATTGCCGCACAACTGGTGGTGAACCTGCCCGGCATGGACCGCGCCGTCGCGCAGGACCTGATAGCCAGCGCGCACCAGGTGTGTCCGTACTCCAACGCGACGCGCGGCAATATCGATGTCGACCTGAAGCTCGGCCAGTTGTAGTCCGCAGCCTTTGTCGCCGCAAGCCGAAGCCGGTCGCCCCAAGCGCGCCGGCATCGGCTAGCATGTCGCTGCCCGAGCCATTTCTCGCGAAGGAGCAGCGCATGCAATATTGGTCCTGCCATCCGACCCTGCGGCGCGCCGACAAATGACGGCGGATGCCCGGGACGAAGCCGCCCGCTACCTGATCCGCCAGTTCGATACCGCCTGGAAGCTCACCGAGTATCACCTGCGGGGCCTGACCGACCAGGAATGCCTGTGGCGCCCCGCGGCGCGCGGCGTGCACGTGCGGCAAATCGCCGACGGCAGCTGGCACGCCGACTGGCCGGACCGCGAAGGTTACGACATCGGTCCCTCCAGCATCGCCTGGATTACCTGGCACATTGGCTTCTGGTGGGCTATGACGCTAGATCACTGCTTCGGCGCAGGCTCGCTCACGCGCGAACAGATTGCCT
>CAZCKI010000386.1:0-3677 GCA_964498815.1 uncultured Burkholderiales bacterium | reverse complement strand
TACCCTGTCGCCGGAGCGCGCCGAAGCGGTGCGCCAGGTCACCGCGCACTACACGTCATTGTTCGGCACCGATCCGGTGTTCGACACGCTGCGCGAGCAATACGCGATGAACGCGGGCCTGTTGCCCGAGCGGGCCGACCTGCAGGCCTTGCCCGCATTCTTTTTCTGGTCGGCCTGGGCCGCTACCACCGACCGCCCCGGTGCCGAGAACCTGAGCTACACCAGCAACTGGCCGCACGAATCGCTGGTCGGCAACGCGCCCACCACCGGCGCCGGCATCTGGTCGATCGCCAGCGTGATCCTGATGATCGCCGCCATCGCCGCCATGATCTTCTATCACTCCATCAGCAAGGAAGAGGGCGATCCGACGCCACCCAAGAGCGATCCCCTGTTCGACCTGAAGCCGACGCCGTCGATGAAAGCGACGCGCAAATACTTTTACGTGGTGATCGCGCTGATCCTCGCGCAAATCGCCTTCGGCGCCATCACCGCGCACTACGCGGTCGAGGGCAAGAGTTTCTTCGGCTTCCCGCTGGCCGAAATCCTGCCCTATTCGATTGCCCGCACCGTCCACACCCAATTCGCCGTCTTGTGGATCGCCACCGCCTGGCTCGCCACCGGCTTGTACATCGCCCCGGCGATATCCGGGCACGAGCCGAAATACCAGAAGCTGGGCGTCAACGTGTTGTTCTACGCGCTGCTCTTCATCGTCGCCGGTTCCACCGTCTTCGGTTGGCTGGGCAGCCTGCAGCATCGCGGCACCGAGTTCGCTTTCTGGATCGGTAACCAGGGACTCGAATTCACCAGCATGGGACGCGTCTGGCAGATCCTGCTGTTCGTGGGCCTCTTGTTCTGGGTGACGCTGCTCGGCCGTGGCCTGTGGCCGGCGCTGAAGAAGCCGTCCGAGAGCCGCGGGCTGATCGCCATGGTGTTTCTGGCGGCCCTTTGCATCGGCGGCTTTTACGCGAGCTCGCTGGCCTGGGGCAAGCACACGCATTACTCGATGATCGAATACTGGCGTTGGTGGCTGGTGCATCTGTGGGTGGAAGGCTTCTTCGAAGTGTTCGCGACCGCCGTGATCGCCCTGTTGTTCACGCGCCTCGGCCTGATCCGTGCCAGCACCGCCAACACCGCCATCGTGCTGGAGACCATCGTGTTCCTGTTCGGCGGCATCCTTGGCACTTTGCATCACCTGTACTTCACCGGCACGCCGACCTTCGTGATCGCCATCGGCGCCATGTTCTCGGCGCTGGAAGTGGTGCCGCTCGCCATGATCGGTTTCGATGCCTATCGCAGCTACCAGCGTTCGCGGGCGGCACCCTGGGTGCAGGCCTACAAGTGGCCGATCCTGTGCTTCATCGCGGTCGGCTTCTGGAACGTGGTGGGTGCGGGCTTGCTCGGTTTCTCGATCAATACGCCGATCGCGCTCTACTATATGCAGGGCCTCAATATGACCGCCGCGCACGGCCACGCCGCGCTGTTCGGTGTGTACGGCATGCTCGGCATCGGCCTGTTGCTGTTCTGCCTGCGCGGGCTGTCGGACCGCGCGGCGTGGTCGGACAAGCTGCTATCGCCGATGTTCTGGTCGCTCAATATCGGCCTTGCGATGATGGTGTTCATCTCGCTGGTGCCGGCCGGCATCTACCAGGCCTGGGCCAGCGTCAGCAAGGGCATGTGGTTCGCGCGCTCGCCGGAGGTGATCCATTCGCAGTTCATGGAAACGCTGGTGTGGATGCGCGTGCCGGGCGACGTGGTGTTTTCCGTCGGCGCGCTGTTTCTGGCCTGGTTCGCGATACGCCTCTTGACCGGCGGAAAGCGTGACCAGCCGGTCGTGACACCGGCCATCCAGCCCGGACGTGCCTGAACTGATCAGTAACCGGGGCATGGCCGCCGCCGGCCATGCCCCCCGCCAAGAAAGGAAAACCATGACTCACGATTGTTCCCTGGCGACCGTGCAAAACGGCGTGTACCCCTTCGATGCGCGCGGCGTCGCCAAGCGCTTTCGCCATGCGGCCATCTTCGGCGCACTGGAGTCGCTGCAAGCGGGGGAAGGTATGCGTTTTTGCAACGACCACGATCCGATCCCGCTGCTGGCGCAGATCGACAAGCGCTTCGGCGGCCGCATCGGCAGGGCCTATGTGTCGAGAACACCTGGTGAGGTCGTCATCGATTTCAAGGTGCTGGTCTGAGGCATCAAGCCGCCAACGACCCCGGCGGCGGCACGATGTTCAGGATGTGCTTCTCGAAAATTTCGGGCAGCATTTCCAGCACCAGCTCCTTGCCGAGGATGTCCGAGTCGCGGGTGATTTGCGCGAGCAGGTCGATGCTCATCTCGCCCAGCGCCGGAACCGACAACGGCGCATAGCTCAGGTGCCAGGGTTCCGGGTACATGCCGCCGATGTAGCGCGCATACGGCCGGAAAAAACCGAAGCGGTAGAGGTTGTCGTCCAGCCAGCGGTGCAGCGGCGCGAACAGTCCGCCTGCGGCGGTTTCCTCGGGCAATAATTTGATCTTGTAGCCGGCCGGCATGGCGGCGGCATCGACCACGTCGATCTCGGTGCCCCAGTGATGGCGGCTGGCGCCCGGCAGCGCCGACCAGTTGAGGATGCAGCGAATGATGTCGGCATCATTCAGCTCGCTGCGGTCGCGCACCTGACCCTCCAAATCGTAGAGCGGCTTGCTGCCGTCGAACTTGTTGTTCCAGATGCGAAGCTGGGTGGCGTAATCGCGAAACGAGCTGAACGGTGCGATCTCGAAGCCTTCCTCGGCGGCGGCATCGCGCATGCGCAGGAACGCCTCCGCTGCCTTCGGGTGGGCGGCGAAGCGCGGCTGGTCGATCTGCACTACGTGGGTGCGGGTGCGGCCGGTGAGTTCTAGGTCGTTGAACACGAATAATTCTTGGATAGCGAAGCTGGCCGATTTCCGTCGAGGAAATTCGCTATTCGTTTGATATTGCTTCCAAGAGATTTCGTGCGCTCTCCGCTTCGGCGCCGTCCTTGTTGCCTATTGCCAAAACGACTGCAGTCAGTTGACTTGCTGCGGACTTGACGAGCGAACGCAGGGACCGTCCGGTAAATTGGTCAAATTGTGGCTCCGGTTCAAAGGACCCGCAAATGTCAATGAGTGCCTCCAACGCCGTGAACCTTGCCCAATAGTTTTCGCTCTGCATGATCTGCCCCAGAATAGGTATGACTGGTAGCACAACGGGAAAGTATGTACCAGCGTGATTGTTGCCGATAGCAAAAAGCAAGTCCTGGTAAGCATGGTCGCTTTCTGACTTGTTTGTTGCATTGACGGTCCGCACAAGAGCATTGCTGACACTTTTCTCAGTGTTCCATTCCGGTTGCGGATACTGGATCAACGAGAGCACTTCAATCTGACTAACGGGTAGAATCGTCAATCCTTTCAATTTACTTGGGCCTTCGCCGGTCATTACTAAGCGAATACTAATTCGTCAACCCAAACGGATCATCCACCGATTTCGAAGGCAGCGTAAACCACTTCGGCCCCACCGCCGTCATGTAGAAATGATCCTCCAACCGGATGCCGAATTCTCCTGGCACGCAGATCGTCGGCTCATTGGAAAAGCACATACCTTCGGCCAGCGGCGTGGCATCGCTGCCGACCAGATAGGGCCATTCGTGGATGTCGAGGCCGATGCCGTGGCCGGTGCGGTG
>CAZCKI010000385.1:0-3683 GCA_964498815.1 uncultured Burkholderiales bacterium | reverse complement strand
CCTCCACCAAGGTGTTCGTGCTGGAAGTGATGGGCCGCCACGCCGGCTGGATCACGGCGGCATGCGGATTGGCTGCCGAGAAGCAGGGCGATGCGCCGCAGGTACTGCTATTTCCCGAAATCGCCTTCGACGAAAAAACGTTCCTCGCCAAAGTGGATGAGTCGGTGCGCAAGCACGGTTTTTGCGCGGTTGGCGTATCCGAGGGGATCAAGGGCGCCAACGGCAGGTTCGTTTCCGAATCGGGCCTGGTCGATGCCTTCGGCCACGCACAATTGGGAGGTGTCGCGCCGGTGATCGCGGACCTGGTCAAGCGCGAATTGAAATTGAAATATCACTGGGCGGTGGCCGACTACTTGCAGCGCGCCGCGCGGCACGTCGCGTCCAAGACCGACGTCGAACAAAGCTACGCACTCGGCAAGGCGGCGGTGGCATACGCGGTCGCCGGCATGAACGGCGTGATGCCTGCCATCAAGCGCATCAAGGCCAAACCCTACACTTGGAAAATCATCCCCGTGCCGCTGACCGAAATCGCCAACCGCGAAAAGAAAATGCCGCGCGATTTCATCACAGCCGATGGATTCCACATCACGCAAAAGTGCCGCAATTATTTGCAGCCGCTGATCGGCGGCGAGGCGTATCCGCCGTACAAGGATGGCTTGCCGGATTACGTGCAACTGAAGAACGTTGCGGTGCGCAAGAAATTGGCGGACTTCGCGCTGTAGTTACTCAGTCGTTCAGGATTGTTCGCTGGGCTGAATGAACGAAAATGAATCAAAAACGCAGCGCGCTCATTTACTTGTTGATGCTTTCCGCCATCATGCCTCTGGTGGAGATACAGGTTGATGGCGAAATAAATTTGTTTGGAAAGTTCGCAGCACTTGAGGCGGGCATGGGGGCGATTGGCATTTTTTGGTGGTACTTGCTGGACAAGAGGCAGATCGCATTTCAGGCAGGCCCGATTCAAAATATTGGGGTGATTGTATTTGCTGTCGCAGCATTGCCGATTTATTTCGTCAGGTCGCGTGGCTGGAGACTGGGCTGCATCGCCACGTTGAAAGCATTGGGTTTTTTCGTTGCGATGAATATTTGTGCGGTCATTGGCGAGTTTGTCGGCAATGAATTTATGCGTTAGTTTTTGCCGGGGAGGGTTGAATGTCCAGCGTGCACGAAGGCGGTTGCGTTTGCGGCGCCGTCCGCTACCGAGTGCGGAGCCCGTCCCTGATGGGTATCGTCTGCCACTGCAAGTTCTGCCAAAGGCGCCTGGCGACTTCGTTTGCGGTGATCGCCTGGTTCAACGAGCAGGACGTCGAGTTCACGCAAGGCGCGCTGACCGAATACCAGCATCATTCCGACGAAAGCGGCCGTTGGCTGAAAATGGGCTTTTGCGGCAAATGCGGCACCACGCTCACGCACACCGCCGAGGTTCGTCCGGGTCTTCGCGCCATTGCCGGCGGAACCTTCGACGATCCCGACTGGTTCCGTATCGACCGCCATATCTGGGCCGATTCCGCGCGCTCCTGGGTGACGATTCCGGCCGACGTGGCGGTCTACGCCCAGGGTTCGGCAGGCAATACCAAGCCCGTAGAACGCTAATCCCTTCATTGCCGCAGGGTTTCCGAAGGCTGCGCCTAAGTTTTTGATTTGTCTGGATCAATTTCTCGCTAGCGCGGTCCGCCAGTCAGTCACAAAAGTCGTTTTGCTGTCACAGATCGGCCCCCGGTCTGGTAAAATCGCGCGTTTGCCGTGCAGAGACCATCGCGGGTAGCGGCGCCCAGCTTTCACTACATCGCACTTACCATAGGGAGAATTACCAATGACCAGCGGACTCATTTTCGCTTTTGTCTGCGCGTTGATCGCGTTGGCATACGGCGCATTCCAGGCCAAGTGGATCCTGGCGCAGCCGGACGGCAACGACCGCATGCGCGAGATCGCCGCCGCCATCCAGGCCGGCGCCAAGGCCTACCTCAACCGCCAATACACCACCATCGCCATGGTCGGCGCCGTGCTTTTCCTGGTGATCGGCCTGATTCCCAGCTTGGGCTGGACAACAGCTTTGGGCTTCGCCATTGGTGCCATCGCCTCGGGTGCTGCCGGCTTCATCGGCATGAATGTATCGGTGCGCGCCAACGTGCGTACCGCCGAAGCCGCCAAGCAGGGTGTCAACGCTGCACTGAATATCGCTTTCAAAGGCGGCGCCGTCACCGGATTGCTGGTGGTGGGTCTGGGTCTTTTGTCCGTGGTCGGATTTTTCTATGCGTTGAACGGCGGCAAGGCTTTCGGCACGTCGATGAGCGACGTGGTGAAGCCCTTGATCGGCCTCGCCTTCGGTTCCTCGCTGATTTCGATATTCGCTCGCCTCGGCGGTGGAATTTTCACCAAGGGCGCCGATGTCGGCGCCGATTTAGTTGGCAAGGTGGAAGCCGGTATTCCCGAAGACGACCCGCGCAACCCCGCGGTGATCGCCGATAACGTCGGCGACAACGTCGGCGACTGCGCAGGCATGGCCGCCGACCTGTTCGAAACCTATGCAGTGACGATCATCGCCACCATGGTGCTGGGTGCTTTGCTGTTGCAAGGTCAATATGAAGACAGGGCAGTTCTGTATCCGCTGGTGATCGGCGGCTTCGCCATCATCGCCAGTATCATCGGCACCTGGTTCGTCAGTACTTCAGACGACAAGAACATCATGTGGGCCTTGTACAAGGGCCTGATCGTGGCGGGTGTGATTGCACTGGTCGCGTTCTACCCCATCACCAGCTGGATCATGGGTGACGTGGGCGCGCAAAGCCCGATGTACAGCGTCCTGCACCTGTGGCTGTGCTGCGCCGTGGGTCTCGGCCTGACCGCTTTCCTGGTGTACGTGACCGAGTATTACACCGGCACGCAATTCGCACCGGTGCAACACGTCGCCGAAGCCTCCACCAAGGGCCACGCCACCAACATCATCGCCGGTATCGGCGTGTCGATGCGTTCCACCGCCTGGCCGGTGCTGGCCGTGTGCGTGGCGATTTATGCCGCGTACTCGCTGTCCGGTTTGTACGGTGTGGCGATCGCCGCTACCTCGATGCTGTCCATGGCCGGCATCATCGTCGCACTGGACGCTTACGGCCCCATCACCGACAACGCCGGCGGCATCGCCGAAATGTCGGGCCTGCCGGAATCGGTGCGCAATGTGACCGACCCGCTGGACGCCGTTGGCAACACCACCAAGGCCGTCACCAAGGGCTACGCCATCGGCTCCGCCGGTCTGGCCGCACTGGTGCTGTTCGCCGATTACACCCACAAGCTGGAAGAAACCGGCCGTCACCTGACGTTCGATTTGTCCGATCCGGCCGTCATCATCGGCCTGTTCGCCGGCGGCATGATTCCCTATCTGTTCGGCGCCATGGCCATGGAAGCGGTCGGTCGTTGCGCGGGCTCGGTGGTGGAAGAAGTTCGCCGCCAGTTCAAGGAAATCAAGGGCATCATGGAAGGCACCGCCAAGCCGGATTACTCGCGCGCGGTGGATATGCTGACCAAGGGCGCGATCAAGGAAATGATCATCCCCTCGCTGCTCCCGGTGCTGGCCCCGATCGTAATCGTTCTGGTCGTCGGCGGCCTGATGGGCATGGACAACGGCATCAAGGCCCTGGGCGGCATGCTGATGGGCACCATCATCACCGGCTTGTTTGTCGCGATTTCGA
>CAZCKI010000384.1:0-3686 GCA_964498815.1 uncultured Burkholderiales bacterium | reverse complement strand
CAGGACAAGGAGTTGCTGGTGTTTCCGCTGATTTCGGGTGTGGCGGCGCTGCTGGTGCTGGCCTGCTTCGCCCTGCCCCTGTTCGGCCTGGGAGCGCTGGACGGCCTGTCCGGCCACAAAGACGGCGTAATTTCGGCCGGCTATTACTTCGTGGCTTTCCTGTTTTACGTCACCCAGTATTTCGTCATTTTCTTTTTCAATGCCGCCCTGGTCGGCGCCGCCATGCAGAAGATGAACGGCGAAGAGACCAGTGTCGGCGCCGGCATCGACCTCGCCTGGTCGCGCGCGAGCGCCATTTTTGGCTACGCGGTCATTGCCGCCACCGTCGGCCTGATCCTGCGCGCCATCGAAGAGCGCGTCGGCATCCTCGGCCGCATCGTTGCCGGACTGATCGGACTGGGCTGGACGCTCGCCACCTACCTGGCCGTGCCGGTGCTGGTGGGGCAGGACATCGGCCCCTGGCAGGCGGTCAAGGAAAGCGCCGGCCTCCTGAAGCGCACCTGGGGCGAAAACGTGATCGGCCAGGCCGGCCTTGGGGCAGCGTTCATGCTCATCAACCTGGTCCTGTTGCTGTGCATCGGCGTGCTGGTGGTGTTCGCCGTGATCACGCAGAGCGTGATCATCATCGCGAGCGTAGCCATCGTCGGCGTTGCGATACTGATCCTGAGCGCGCTGGTGCACTCGGCGTTGTCGGGCATCTACGCGGCGGCTCTGTATCGCTTTGCGACGCGGCAGCCGGTCGGCGGCGGCTTCGACGTTGCCGTCCTGCAAAGCGCTTTCGTGCCGAAGAAATAGCGGCGAACCCGCGCTGTGGCGGGCGGCGTCGGTTACGTCGCCCGCGGGAAAATTTCCCACCCGTTCAGGTAGGTTTCTTTTGCCGCGACAGTCGCTATAGTGTGGCTCCCGGACGGTCGCCAACGGAGCTCCCATGAATACTTTTTCCCGCCGTAGTTATTTCGAGGTTTTCGTTGCGGCCGTGCTCGCTGCCGTTTGTATGCCGGCGTCCGCACAGCCGACCGCGGCGAACACGGTGCCGTCCCCCACCCCGGCGCAGTGCGCCACCGCGCCCAGCTACCCGCTGCCGCTGCCAAGCTCGCTCAAACAGGCGGCGTTTCAGAATTACGACGTCACCATGTACAACTTCCTGGCGTGCTGGAATTACATGGACAAGAGCTACGGGACCTTGCCCGGCTGGGGCGTCGACAAGGCGGTGCGCGACACCGGGCCGTACATCAACGGCAAAAACTACGGCACCCACCCCATCGTGCGGATTTTTTATTCTCCGCAAGTCATTGCCTGGCTGAAGGGCGGCAGGAAGGGCGCCATCCCGGACGGCGCGATGATCATCAAGGAGCAGTATTCGCACAGTCCTGCCGTTCCCGCCGCCTATTACGAGGGCATGACGCCGGCACAGCTGGTTGCCGAATTCACCTCCATCGGCAGGGATTGGACGGTGATGGTGCGCGACGCCAAGGGCTCGCACGACGGCTGGTACTGGATTGAAGTGTTCGACGGCATGTCGGCAGACGCCACCAATGCGTACCAGGCGCCGTTCGGCTATCCCAACGGCAACTTCGGCGAGTATTGCGTCAACTGTCATGCATCCGCCAAGGACACCTATACCTTCGCCGCCCTGAACAACATCAAGGGCTTTGCCGGCGACCCGCTGACCTTTCGCGTGGACAGTTCGTGGCGCCCGTCGATGTTCGCCAAGACGTCGCCGATCTCCGGCACGGTCGGCACTGCGGCGACATTGCTCGCCGCCGAAGCTGCGCCCGAAACCAATATGCACAAGCAACGCGCCTTGCTGGGCCACAGCACGCGCCTGATGCGCGCGAGTCCAAACTTCAATGCAGATTTTCTCAAGGCCTTCGATGCCATCAAGCCGGTGCCGATCGGCAGCGTGCAGATGATGGTGGCGCAGACACTGGATCACATCGTATCCGGCCCCAAGGGCCCGGAAGAGTTCCTGACATCTGACCAGTGCGCGGGTTGCCACGGCGCGATTTCCGGCGCCAATCCGATCATGTTCCTCTCCACCACGACTCCGCCAAAGTCCGGCGTCGGCATCGACGTTTCACCGTGGGGTGAATGGCGCTGGTCGCCGATGGGTCTGGCCGGTCGCGACCCGGTGTTCTACGCGCAACTGGAGAGCGAGCTCGCCTACATCAAGACCATCCCGGACGCAAAGACGTCCAAGGCGCTCAAGGACACCACCGTCGATACCTGCTTTCGTTGCCACGGGGTAATGGGCAAGCGCCAGTGGAACATCGACACCAAATGCGACCCGACCGACCCGGTGCATCCCTGCAACCCGGCGGATCCGTCGCGACCGCAATTCCTGGAAACCTTCCCGCAGATCGGCGAGACGGCCAACCCGCATTTCAAGTATGGCGCGCTGGCCCGCGACGGAGTGAGCTGCCTCTCCTGCCATCGCCAGCAACCGACGCAGCAGCCGCCTGGCAGCCACGTCAACGCACTGAAATACTTCCTGGAGAATTCCATCACCGGCCTGTTTCAAACGGGCCCGGCCGACAAACTGATCGGCCCGTTCGACGACGTGATGACGCTGCCGATGAAGAATGCACTCGGCATCAAACCCGAGCACGGCGACTACATCAAGAGTTCGCGCATGTGCGGCACCTGCCACTCGATCTATCTGCCGATCATCGACAAGGCGCCGATCGCGCCGGTGGGACCGAAGACGCACTTCAACATGGAGCAGGCCACTTACCTGGAATGGCTCAACAGCAATTTCCAGAACGAGATTCCCGGTCCCGGGCCCGGTACATGCTACGCGACCCAGGGCGCCAGCCAGGTGGTAGTGCCTTGCGTGAAAAAGAGCTGCCAGGATTGCCATATGCCGGGCGGCTTCCATAACAAGGAAATCGACGTGCCGCAGATCAAGACGCAGATCGCGGTGATCGAGGATCAAACCTACCCGCAGGCCGACCACCGCGCCGACACCAAGGACATTACCGTCAAGTACCGCGAGACCGGCTTTGCACGCCACGAGTTGCTGGGCATGAACGTATTCCTGCTCGAGATGGCCAAGCAATTCAGCGACATCATGGGCGTGAATACCGCCAACTTCATGAGCCTGTCCAAGACCGGCATCGACCAGACCATCGCCAGTTTCACCCGGCAGGCGCAGGAAAGCACGGCGACCATCGTCGCCAAGGTGGTCTCGGTGGATGCCGGCAAGCTGGTGGCGGACGTGAAGGTCACCAACCTGGCCGGCCACCGTCTGCCGAGCGGTGTCGGCTTCCGGCGCGCCTTCATCGAATTTTCCGTGCTCGACAACAGCAGCGGCATGTCGAAAATCATCTGGGCGAGCGGTCGCACCAATCCGCTGGGCATCATCGTCGACGGCGAGGGCAAAACCCTGCCCTCCGAATTCTTCACCGAATACACCGGCAAGGACGGCAAGAAACACCAGCACTTCCAGCCGCACTACCAAAGCATCGACGCGCAGGACCAGGTGCAGATTTACGAAGAGCTCACCTACGATGCGGACGGCAAGGTCACCACCAGCTTCCTGCGCCGCGACCACGAGTTCAAGGACAACCGCTTGCTACCGACCGGCTGGACCAAGGCCGGGCCGGACCCGAAGAATTTCAGTGGCGTGTATCTGGAGGCGACTTATCCCAAGGGCGAGGCGCTCAACGATCCGGACTATCAGACCG
>CAZCKI010000383.1:0-3688 GCA_964498815.1 uncultured Burkholderiales bacterium | reverse complement strand
GATTTCGCCGACGATGCCGCGGCGGAACAGGAGCACGCAGACAATGAAGGTACCGCCCATGATGATATTCACCCATGAGCCGACGCCGGAAAGGTAGTTTTGCATGGTGACGATGGCGCTGGCGCCCAGCACCGGCCCAAGCACGGTACCCATGCCGCCCAACAGGGTCATCAGCACCACTTCTCCGGACATTTGCCAAGTCACGTCGGTCAGGGTCGCCAGCCCGAGTGCCAGCGCCTTGGTGGCCCCGGCGAGGCCCGCCAGCGCCGCCGACAGGACGAAGGCCAGCAATTTGTACTTGTTGACGTCATAGCCCAGCGAGAGCGCGCGCGGCTCGTTTTCGCGGATCGATTTCAGCACCTGCCCGAAGGGCGAATGGATAATGCGGTGGATCATCCAGAAACCGAACACGAACACCGCCAGCACGAAAAAATACATGACGGTGTCGCTGTGCAAATCGACCAGACCCAGCAGCTTGTTGCGGGGTACGCCCTGGATGCCGTCCTCGGCATTGGTGAACGGCGCCTGCACGCAAAAGAAATAGACCATTTGCGACAGCGCCAGGGTGACCATGGCGAAGTAGATACCCTGCCGGCGCACCGCCAGCCAGCCGACCACGTAGCCAATCACGGCCGCACTCAGGGTGCCGGCGAGGATGGCGAACTCGGGGGTCCAGCCCCAGGCCTTGCTGGTATAGCCGGAAATATAGGCCGCGAAACCGAAAAACATGGCGTGGCCGAAGGACAGGAGGCCGGTATAGCCGATCAGCAGGTTGAAGGCGCAGGCAAACAGCGCGAAGCACAGGCAGCTCATCAGGAAAATCGGGTAACCGACAAACGGGGCTGCCAGCGCGCCCGCCAGCAGCACGGCGTAGAGAATACGCACCCTTTTCGCATGTGCGGCGACCGTGGTCATTTTTCGCGCCCGAACAGGCCGGCCGGCCGGATCAGCAGCACCACCACCATGATCATGAATACCACGGTGGCGGAGGCTTCCGGATAAAACACCTTGGTCATTCCCTCGATCAGACCGAGCGCCAGGCCGGTGACGATGGAGCCGAGGATGGAACCCATGCCGCCGATCACCACCACGGCGAAAACGACGATGATGATGTTGGAGCCCATCAGGGGATTGACCAGATAGACGGGTGCCGCCATCACGCCGGCGAGCCCCCCCAGGCCGACGCCGAAGGCATAGGTCAGGGTCATCATCAGCGGTACGTTGATGCCGAAGGCCTGCACCAATTTCGGGTTCTCGGTGCCGGCGCGCAGGTAGGATCCCAGGCGCGTGCGCTCGATGATGTACCAGGTGGCGAGACAGACCACTACCGACACCAGCACCACCCAGGCGCGGTACTTGGGCAGAAACATGAAACCCAGATTGAACACACCCTGGAATACCTCGGGCAAGTCGTAAGGCAGTCCCGAGGAGCCGTAATACTCGCGGAACCCACCCTCCAGGACCAGCGCCAGGCCGAAGGTCAGGAGCAAGCCATAGAGATGGTCCAGCGTGTACAGCCAGCGCAGCATGGTGCGCTCGATGACGATGCCGACGATGGCCACGCCGAGGGGCGCCAGCAGCAAGGACCACCAGTAACCGATGCCCAGATAGTTGAGCAGCATCCAGGAGAAAAATGCGCCCAGCATGTACATCGCACCGTGGGCGAAATTGACCACGTTGAGCATGCCGAAAATCACGGCGAGCCCCAGCGACAGCATGGCGTAAAAGCAGCCGTTGACCAGCCCGATGGTGAGTTGCCCCATCAAGGCCTGGATCGGTACGCCAAAAATTTCGCTCATCTTGGAAGGGTTTGATTGACAAGGTGCGGGCCGGCATCAGCCGGCCCGCGATCCCGCGTCATTGCATCAGGACTTCTTGAATTGCGGACACTGCGATTTGGCGAGCGACTGGAATGCGTCTTCGCCTTTCACGGTTCCCTTCAAGGTGTAGTAGTCCCAGGGATACTTCGATTCCGAGGGTTTTTTCACCTGGAACAAATACATATCGTGGACCATGCGGCCGTCTTCGCGAATCGTGCCGCCTTTGGCGAACATATCGTTGATCGGCGTTTCATGCATTTTCTTCATTACCGCTGCGGTGTCGTCGGTGCCGGCGGCCTTGACCGCATTGAGATAGTGCAGGGTTGCCGAGTACACGCTGGCGTGGTTGGAATTGGGCTTGCTCTTCATGCGCTCCTCAAAGCGCTTGCTCCAGGCGCGTGTCTCCGCGTTCATGTCCCAGTACCAGCCTTCGGTCAGGTAGAGCCCCTGCGCTGTGCTTTGGCCCAGACCGTGCACATCGGTGATCAGCATCAGCAGGGCAGCCAGGTTCTGGTTCTTGGTGAGACCGAATTCCGCGGCAGCCTTGATGCTGTTGACGGTATCGTTGCCGGCATTGGCGAGGCCGACGATCTTGGCCTTGGAGGCTTGGGCCTGCAGGACGAACGAGGAAAAATCGCCGGTCGATAGCGGATGGCGCACCGCACCCAATACCTTGCCGCCAGCGGCCTTCACCACGTCCCCGGTATCCTTTTCCAGCGAGTGACCGAAAGCGTAGTCTGCCGTCAGGAAAAACCAGCTGTCGCCGCCGTCCTTGACGATGGCCTTGCCGACCACGTTGCCGAGGGCGATGGTATCCATCAGGTAGTGGATGCTGGTGGCCGGCGCGCAGGCATCATTGGTCAGGCGTGCGGAAGCCGCGCCATTAACGATGGTGATCTTGTTCTTTTCCTTGCCCAGCGCGGTCACTGCGATCGCCACGCCGGAATTCAGATTCTCGACGGTCATGTCGACCTTGTCGCGATCGAACCATTCCTTGGTCACGTTGACGGCAATATCAGGCTTATTCTGGTGATCGGCGCTGACCACTTCGATGGGTTTGCCGAACATCTTGCCGCCGAAGTCCTCCACCGCCATCTTGGCCGCGATAACCGCGCCCGGTCCGCCGTAAGTGGCGTAGACGCCGGACATATCGGACAGCACGCCGATTTTCACCATGTCGTCGGAAAGCTTGCCCTGCTGCGCTGCGGCGCCGCCGGCCGCAAAGGTGCAGGCGGCGGTGACCAGTGTGACGAGTAGCTTGCGTTTCATGATTGTTCCTCCGTTGTCTTGTTGAAATTACACACCCAGAAATTCGTGCAGCATGTCGGTCTTGGCCGCCAACTCGTTCTTTTCGACCACCGCCGCGATGGCGCCGTGCTCCATCACGTAGTGCCGGTCCGCCAAGGGGGCGGCAAACCGGAAATTCTGTTCCACCATGATAATGGTGAATCCCTTGGCCTTGAGCTCGCGGATGACGCGACCCAGGGTCTGCACGATCACCGGGGCCAGGCCCTCGGTGATTTCGTCCAGTAAAAGTATATGCGCTCCGGTGCGCAGAATGCGCGCCAGGGCCAGCATTTGCTGCTCGCCGCCGGACAGCCGCGTGCCCTGGCTGTGCCGGCGCTCGCGCAAATTGGGGAACATGGCGTAAATCTCGTCGAGGCTCATACCGCCTGCACCAACTTTGGGCAACAGCAGCAGGTTTTCCTCGCAGGACAGGCTGGCAAAGATGCCGCGTTCCTCGGGACAGTAGCCCAATCCCAGCCGGGCGATACGATGGGTGGCAAGATCGACCACCTCGGTCCCGCCGATCCTGATCGAACCGCTGCGTTTGCCGGTGAGCCCGAGGATTGCACGAAGCGTAGTCG
>CAZCKI010000382.1:0-3688 GCA_964498815.1 uncultured Burkholderiales bacterium | reverse complement strand
GACAACGATCGCGCGCTCGGCGTCGTATTGACCAATCTTGCCCACAATGCCTTGCACGCCGGCGATCGCGACTCGGCGCAGGATGCAATGCAACGCGCCGTCGCGGTGCTGAAGAGATCGCCGGAATCACGCGCGGGGAGCAACGTGCTCATGTACCGCGGGCTCTGTGCCATGTACGACGGCGACAATGCCGCGGCGCTGGCGGCCTTCATCGACCACGTGAAGCTCAATCGCGAAACGGGCGAGGCGCAGCGCGAAGGGGTCGCGCTGTTCTATTTGGCGCGCGCACTGGACAAGCTGGATCGCGCAGCGGAAGCGCTGGAAAATTATCTGCAGGCCTTGCGACTCTTGCATGAGCGCCATCTGACGCTGGAATTGCTGAACGGCCTGGAATGTTTTGCCGAAATGCTGGCCACGCGCGGCTATCCGCTGGCGGCCTGCGTTGTCTGCGCGGCCACGGAGGCCGAACGCGCGCGTATCGGCATCCACGCCGGCGACCAGGCCAGGAATATGCGCACGGCCGCGCTTGCGCCGGTGCGGGCGGCGTTGGATGCCGCCGCTATCGAGCGCGCGTCGGCGAGCGGTCGCTCGCTAACGATTGATCAAGTCGTGACCCACGCGTCGCGGGTTACCTTGGCGGAAGATGGCCGGCATTTGCGTTGGCCGGACCCCTTCTGATGGTCGACGCGCGTTTTACGGCGGGATGGTAGCGGTACCGTAACATCTGCGCTACTATCCGCGCATGGTCAAAGCAAAGGCAAAAGCACCGGCCGCGCCGGAGCGCCGCACGCGCCGCGGCAGCGGCAGCATCACGCTCTCCGACGTCGCAAAAATGGCGGGTGTGTCCGCCATCACCGCTTCGCGAGCCGTCAATACGCCTGAGCAAGTTTCGCCGGAAACGCTGAAGCGGGTACGCGATGCCATCGAGCGCACCGGCTACGTGCCGAATATGCTGGCTGGGGGCCTGGCCTCGAGTCGCAGCCGGCTGGTGGCGGCGCTGGTACCGACGATTGCCGGACCGGTGTTCTTGGAATCGGTGCAGGCCTTGACGGAAGCGCTGGCCGAGGACGGTTATCAGGTGATGCTGGGGCAGAGCGGCTACACGGGAGCCCGCGAAGATGCGCTGCTCGACGCCATCATCGGCCGCCGTCCCGACGGCATCGTGCTGACCGGCGTGATGCATTCGGCAGAAGGCCGCCGGCGCCTGCTCGCCTCCGGCATTCCGGTGGTGGAGACCTGGGACCTCACGCCAACGCCGATCGACATGCTGGTGGGTTTCTCCCATGAGAAAGTCGGCGCTGCGGTGGCGGAATTTTTGATTGGGCGCGGCCGCAAGCGGCTTGCCATCGTTACCGCCGACGACCATCGCGCGGTCCTGCGGCAGCAGAGTTTCGCGGCGGCGGCAAAACGCCTGGGCTGCGGCCAGGTGCCGGTCAGCGTGGTCCCGGCGCCCAGCACCCTGGGCAGCGGCCGCGCCGGCCTCGCGGACCTGCTCGCGCAGTCGGGCAAGATCGACGCGGTCTTTTGCAGCTCCGACGTGCTGGCGCACGGTGTGATGACCGAGGCCCAGGCGCGTGGCCTTGCGGTGCCAAAACAGCTCGGCGTGTTCGGCTTCGGCGATCTGGCCTTCGCCCGCGATACACACCCTGCGCTGACGACGGTGCGCATCGATGGCACCGCCATCGGCCGGCAGGCGGCGCGCTTCATCCTTGCCCGTGCGCGCGGCGAGCAAGTGCCGGTGCGCGTGATCGACCTCGGCTTCACGATAGTCGAGCGCGACAGCGCCTAGCATTGTGCAATCTTGACCCGGACGACGTTCCCGGATTGACAAGCACTGGTTCGGTGTTTATCATTTCAAATGTTAGCGCTAACATGTTACGCGATGTAGTCGAAAACGGCGCGATAAGATTCCAACCCCAGCCCCTAGCCCCCAGTCCCGGAGCCCAATATGAAAACCACCCCCGTCGCCAAGGAAGACCTGCTGCGTTCCGTGATCGCAGTGCCGCCGATGGCGCGCAACGCCGATTTCAGTTTGAACAAGGACGCCAATCGCGCCCTGATGCGCTACCTGGAGTCGGGGGGTGTGCGCACGTTGATGTACGGCGGCAATGCGAATTTTTATCACATCGCGCTGTCCGAATATGCGGCCACCCTGGACTTCCTGGCCGAGGCCGCCGGCGCCGACACCTGGGTGCTGCCCTCCATCGGCCCCGACTACGGCAAGGCCATGGACCAGGCCGCCATCATCAAGGCGAGCGCCTATCCCACCGCCATGCTGCTGCCGATCAGCTTTCCCTTCACCGACGGCGGGCTCGCCGTCGGTATCCGCCGTATCACCGACAAGATGGGCAAGCCGGCTGTCGTCTACATCAAATCGGAGCCCTACATCCAGCCGGACACGCTCGCCGCACTGGTCGAGGAGGGCCGTGTGGCCAGCGTCAAATACGCCGTCGTGCGTAACGATCCGACCAAGGACGATTACCTGAGTGCCCTCTGCGCCGCCATCGACCGAAAGTATCTGGTCTCCGGTATCGGCGAGACGCCCGCCATCATCCATTTGCGCGATTTCGGCATCACCAGTTTCACCTCGGGCTCGGTCTGCCTGGCGCCCGCCGGCTCGATGAAATTGCTCTCGCTGCTGAAAGAAAAGAAATACGAGGAAGCGGAGAAAGTGCGTGCCGTGTACATGCCCTTCGAAGCCAGCCGCGACGGTATTTCGCCGATCCGCGTGCTGCACGATGGTGTCACGCTCGCGGGCATTGCCGATATGGGGCCGATGCTGCCGATGACCTCGGGTTTGAGCGAGGCCGAACGCGCCAAAGTGCTGCCGGTAGCAAAAGCATTGGCCGCCGCAAACGCAGCATTCATGCCGGCCAAGGCCGCCGCCTGATGTCCAAGGCACGCAAAAAGCCGGAGGAGTTGCGCAGCCACCGCTGGTACGGCGTCAACGATCTGCGTTCCTTCGGCCACCGTTCACGCACTGCGCAGATGGGCTATCACCGCTCGGACTACGCCGGCAAGCCGGTGATCGCCATCATCAACACCTGGAGCGACATCAATCCCTGCCACAGCCACTTCCGCCAGCGCGCCGAAGAGGTGAAGCGCGGCATCTGGCAGGCGGGCGGCTTCCCGGTGGAGATGCCGGCGATCTCCTTGTCGGAACCGTTCCAGAAACCGACCACCATGCTCTATCGCAATCTGCTGGCGATGGAGACCGAGGAATTGTTGAGGAGTTACCCGGCCGACGGTTGCGTGCTGATGGGTGGCTGCGACAAGACCACGCCGGCGCTCATCATGGGTGCCTTGTCGATGAACCTGCCGACCATTTTCATCCCGGCGGGGCCGATGCTGCGTGGCGACTTCAAGGGGCAATATCTGGGCAGCGGCAGCGACACCTGGAAGTACTGGGCGGAACTGCGCTCCGGCAACATCACGCAAGAGGACTGGCAGGGCGTCGAAGACGGCATCGCCCGCTCGCCCGGTCACTGCATGACCATGGGCACGGCATCGACCATGACCAGCGCCGCCGAGGCGATGGGCCTGACGCTGCCGGGTGCCGCCTCGGTCCCTGCGCCCGATTCGCGTCACGCGCAGATGGCGACCCTCTCCGGCAAGCGCATCGTCGAGATGGTGTGGGAAGATTTGTGCATACGCGACGTGGTCGACGCGCGCGCCATCGATAACGCCG
>CAZCKI010000381.1:0-3689 GCA_964498815.1 uncultured Burkholderiales bacterium | reverse complement strand
GCGGCGCATACGGTGGCAAGACTACCCGCAGTCCTTTTGTGGCGGTGCCGGCCGCGCTGGCGGCACAAAAGCATCGCCGTCCGGTGCGAGTCGCCATGCCGCGAGATGTGGATACCTGGATGATCGGCGATCGACATGCGTTTCGCGGGGATTTCAGTTTCGCGATCGCCTGCGAAGGCGAGAAAAAAGGCAGGCTGCTCGGCGCTCACACCCGTTTCTATTCCAATGGCGGCAATACCCTCGATTGTTCGTTCGATGTGATGGATTGCGCGCAACTCGGCGCGGACAACGCATATAACGTCCCGTATTTCTTCACCAAGGGCGAGGTTTGCAGGACCAATATTCACAGCAATGGTGCGATGCGTTCCTACGGTGGCATCCAGGCCATGCTGATTCAGGAGGAAGCGCTGGAAGCTGCCGCGCACAGTATCGGCATGCTGCCGGAGCAGGTGCGCGAAATGAACTTCTACGCCAACGGCGACAAGACCCCCTTCGGCCAGGTGTTGGACTACTGTTACATACGGGAAGTTTGGAACCGCCTGAAGCGCCGGTGCGAATTCGACAAGCGCCGGCGGGAGGTCCAGGCATTCAACGCGGCCAATCGCTGGCGCAAGCGTGGAATATCGATGATTCCCCTGAAATACGGCCTGGGATATAACCTCGGCTTCTTGATGCAGGGTGGTGCACTCGTCGATGTGTACACGGCGGATGGCAGCGTGCTGGTGCAGGTCGGCGGCGTCGAAATGGGCCAGGGAATCCTGACCAAAGTGGCGCAAGTCGCGGCGATGGAGCTGAACATTCCGCTTGGCTTGATCTGCATGGGGACTACCCAGACCAATGTCGCGCCGGACGCGATACCGACCGGCGCGACATCGGGAACCGATTTGTCGGGTGGAGCCGTACAATCGGCGTGCCGCGAGCTGAGGAATAACCTGGAAAAGCTCTGCCTTGACCTGCTCAAACGACACGGCGAGGCGTGGTGTCGAAAGAGTGGCATCAATTTCTGGGACTATCCGGAAGGCTGGTCCGCCGAGATCCTCATGCCTGGCGCGACCAAAAAGACGCTGATGTGGAACAACATTGTCGGGCCTGGAAATTATGGCGGGCTGGCCATGCAGAATCGGGTCGACCTCTCGGCGCAAGCCCTCTATTCCACTCCGGGATTGGTCAATGCCACGGATAAGCAGTTTTACGGATTTACCTTTAGCGCGGCCTGCAGCGAAGTCGAAATCGACGTGCTGACCGGAGAGACGGTGGTATTGCGCTCCGACATTTGTTATGACATGGGAAACAGCATAAATCCCGCGATCGACATTGGCCAAATCGAGGGTGCATTTGTGATGGGTTTGGGGTATGTCATGACCGAAGAGGTGATTTTCGAGCCGCGTGGCGACAGCATCGGCACCAACAACACCTCGAATACCTGGACCTACAAGCCGCCCGCATCGACCACCATCCCGCTGGAATTGCACGTCGACCTGTTTCCGCGCGACGATGCAACCGAGCCGCAGAATCCGAACCTGCTGATGGGTTCCAAGGGCGTCGGTGAGCCACCGTTGGTGCTGGCGGCAACGGTATTTTTTGCGATCAAGCACGCCGTACTGGCAGCACGGCAGGATCAAGGGCATCCGGAATGGTTTCCCATGGTGTCGCCCGCGACGGTGGCACGGGTGCAGGAGGCCTGCAACGAGTTTCATTGACGGGGGAATCTCTCGATCGCGCGACCGAGGCGTCGCCCCGCTGAGACTGGCCGGGCTCTGCCAAATCGGATACGCTGGCAGGCATTCCTTGTCGAAGCGGAGTCGTCGATGAAAGTCCGTGCCGCCGTATTGCACGCCATGGGCGCGGCATCGCCGTACGCGGCTTCGCGGCCGCTACGCATCGAGGAAATGGAACTGACGCCGCCCGGCTACGGCGAAGTGCGCGTCGCCATCAGGGCGGCCGGCCTCTGCCATTCCGATCTCTCCGTCATCAACGGCGACCGGCCCCGGCCGATGCCGATGGTGCTGGGTCACGAGGCGGCCGGCGTGGTCGATGCGCTCGGTCCCGGTGTATCGGATCTCGAGGTCGGCGACCACGTGGTGATGGTGTTCATGCCCAGTTGTGGGCACTGCCAGCCCTGCGCAGTGGGGCGTCCCGCGTTGTGCGAGCCGGGTGCCGTCGCCAACGGCGCCGGCACCCTGCTGTCCGGGGAGCGGCGCTGGCAGCACATGGGCGCTGCGGTGAACCATCATCTGGGGGTCTCGGCGTTTGCGGAAATGGCGGTGATGTCGCGCCGCTCGCTGGTCAAGATCGACCGCGACCTGCCGTTTGCACAGGCGGCCTTGTTCGGCTGCGCGGTCCTCACTGGTGTGGGGGCGGTGGTGAACACGGCGAAGGTGCCGGCAGGCGCGTCGGTGGCGGTGGTGGGCCTCGGCGGGGTCGGGCTTTCTTCGGTGCTGGGCGCGCTCGCGGCGGGCGCGTCGCGGGTGGTGGCGATCGACCTTGCCGACGACAAACTGCAGTTGGCGAAATCGCTGGGCGCCAACGATATCTTTAACGCGGGATCGGCGGAGGTCGCCGAGGCGGTGCGATCTGCTACCAGTGGCGGCTGCGAATTCGTTTTCGAAATGGCGGGCTCCGCCAAGGCGATGGAACTCGCCTACCAGATCACCCGGCGCGGCGGCACCACGGTGACGGCGGGCCTGCCGCCGCCGCAGGCGATGATGGCGCTGCCGCTCGTCAACCTGGTGGCGGAAGAGCGCACCGTGAAGGGTAGCTATATCGGTACTGCCGTGCCCAGCCGCGATATCCCGCGCTTCATCGAGATGTTCCGGCACGGCAAGCTGCCGGTCGATCGATTGCTGAGCGGGACGCTCGCGCTGGATCAGATCAACGAAGGTTTCGACCGGCTGGCCGCCGGTTTGGCGGTGCGGCAAGTGGTGCTGATGTAGCCGATCGCTACTGCTGGTCCGCGTCCGTCCGGATCGGCACGTATTGCGCGCCATCGAGGTCGGGAGCCTTGCGCAAATCGAGGGTGAAGGGAAAGGCCGAGTTGCGGCCTTCCAGGTCGATTTTCATCGGCCCCGGCGTGTGGCCGATATTGTGAAAGCGGGCGACCCGCCTTGCCTCGGCTTCGAAAGCGTTGACCGGAAAGGTCTCGTAGTTGCGGCCGCCGGGGTGCGACACGTGATAGGTGCAGCCACCCACCGAGCGGCCGGCCCAGAGGTCGACGATATCGAACACCAGCGGCGCGTGGATGCCGATGGTGGGATGCAGCGCCGAGGGCGGCGCCCAGGCGCGGTAGCGGACACCGGCCACGTATTCGCCCGGCGTGCCCGTGGGCGTCAACGGAACCGGGCGGCCGTTGCAGGCGACGATATGCCGCTGCTGCACCATGCCGGTCACCCGCACTTGCATGCGTTCGATGGAGGAATCCACGTAGCGCGAGGTGGCGTTGCCGGACAACTCTTCGCCCAGCACGTGCCAGGGCTCGATCGCCTGGCGGAGCTCGAGTTCGATGCCCTGGTAGGCGACGGTGCCGAAACGCGGAAAGCGGAATTCCAGGAAGGGTGCGAACCAGTCGAACTTCAGCTTGTGGTCACCGAAATGGCCGGTGTTGTTGAGGTCGTCGACCACGCTCTTCATGTCCTGCGCGATGAAGTAGGGCAGCATGAAGCGGTCGTGCAACTCGGTACCCCAGCGGATCA
>CAZCKI010000380.1:0-3694 GCA_964498815.1 uncultured Burkholderiales bacterium | reverse complement strand
TAGAAACGCGAATTGGTGGAACCCGCCTTGACGCGGATCCACTCGGGTTTTTTCAAGCGCTCGGCCTGTACCACCTTGATGGGGATGCGCGCGGTTTTGTCGCCGGATTTTTGTTTGACGCCTGCTTCAGCCATGTTGTTTCCCAAGGACTGTCATTCTGAGGCGGCGCAGTTGCCGAAGAATCTCATCCAAGCAAATAGCGCCATTGCGCGACGGGATGAGGTCCTTCGTTGCACTCAGGACGACATTAGTAGAGGTTGCCTTTCAAATGTGCGACTAACTTCCCGCCGATAACGTCCATTCTATCCGTCACCCCGTGGTCGCGCATTTGCGTAACCGCAAGACCCTCGTATCCACAGGGGTTGATGCGCGAAAACGGTTCCATGTCCATATCGATGTTAAGCGCCAGCCCGTGGTAGGTCGCGTGCCGGGCCACGCGCAGGCCGATGGCGGCAATTTTGGCCAGCCCCGGCTCCACGTAAACCCCCGGCATACCCGCCCTGCGCACGCCGGCAATCCCGTATTCTGCGAGCAATACGATCAGCGATTGCTCGATTCGGCGCACAAGTTCTTTGACCCCATAGCCCAAGCGCCGTACGTCCAGCAGCAAGTAGATCACCAGTTGCCCCGGGCCGTGATAGGTCACCTGGCCGCCGCGATCGATTTTCACCAGCGGGATGTCGCCCGCAGCCAGCACGTGTTCGGGTTTGCCGGCGAGGCCCAAGGTAAACACCGGCGGGTGCTCCAGCAGCCAGAATTCATCCGGCGTGTGCGTGCGTCCGTCGCGCGCGCGGTTGGCGGCCTGCATGGCTCGCCAGGTCGGCTCGAATTCGACTTTGCCCAGATGTTTGATGATGGGTGTACGGGACACGTTGAAAATACCTGCCCCCGCGCAGGCGGGGGTCCAATTTGAATCAAACTTGGGTCCCCGCCTTCGCGGGGACGGGACAGGGTTTATAGCGCCATCAATACGGACGGATGGCTGGTTAGTTCGCGGTAAATGTTATCGAGCTGCGCCTTCGACTGGGCGTTGACGGTGGCGGTGACCGACAGGAAGTTGCCGTTTTTCGACGGGCGCATTTCCAGCGAGGCCGGGTCGAAATCGGGGGCGTGCTTTTTGACGATGTCCAGCACCAGTTGCGCGAAGCCCTCTTCCTTCTTGCCCATCGCCTTGATGGGAAAGGCGGTGGGAAACGTTAGCAGCGTTTGTTCGCCTTCACCGAGATTGCGTTCGCTCATGAAAAATCCTTACTCGGCCGCCTTCGCTTCCGCGAGCAGCGCCTTTTTGTAGTCCTGGAAAAGTTGATACACCTTTCTGAACATGGGGCCGGGTTGGCCGTTTCCAACCGGCCGGCCGTCGAGCTTGGTGATGGGCACCACTTCCTTGGTCGAGGAGGTGATCAGCAATTCGTCGGCGGTTTGCACTTCTTTCCGCGAAACGCGGCGGATTTTAAGCGGCACCCCCGCCTTTTGCGCGAGCTCGATCATCAATTCGTAGGTGATGCCGTGCAGGATCAGGTTGTCCAAAGGCGGGCACAACAGGACACCGTTCTTGACGGCGGCGATATTCGACGCCGACGACTCGGTGAGGTAACCGTCACGGAACAGGATGCACTCGTCGCCGCCGGCCAGGGTGGCCTCGTTTTTCAACAGCACCGCACCCAGCAGGGCGACCGATTTGATGTGCGCGCGCTGCCAGCGGAAATCGTCGAGCGAAATGCACTGGATGCCTTTTTCGTAAATCTCCGCCTTGGGCAGCGGCAAGGGATTGGCCATCATGAACACGGTCTGCTTGAGGCCCTTGGGCATCGAAAAATCGCGCTTGGCGACACCGCGCGTCACCTGGAAATACACGGCAAGATCGCCGCCGCCGTTCCTGGCGATCAGGGTGTTGAGAATGGTCAGCCATTGATCGTCGCTGTAGGGATTCTCGATCGAAAGTTCGGCGAGGCCGTTATTGAGCCTGCGCATGTGCTCGGCAAAGCGCAGCGCGCGGCCACCATAAATGGGAACAACTTCGTAAATGCCGTCGGCGAACACGAAGCCGCGGTCCAGCGGCGAAATCTTCGCCTGCTCGAAGGGCAGGAATTCGCCGTTGAGATAGACGGTGGGGAGGCACATGGGTTGAGTCGTCATATCAGTCATCCTTGCTTCAGCGTGATCGAGCTGCGGTGGTGCCGGTTTCAAAAAAGATCAAAGGCTTGAAACACAGAGACCACAGAGAAAGGCCAAGGCAAAGGGCCTTAACGATTTTCTCTGTGTCCTCTGTGTCCTCTGTGCCCTCTGTGTCTCTGTGTTGAAAGGTTTTTTCGTCACTTCTTGAACATCAAGCGGATCGCGTCCCAGCCACGTCCCAGTACGCCGGCGACCGGCACCGCTTCCAGCGCCACCACCGCGATTTCGGCGACCGGTTTGTCGTCCTTGCTGAGCTTCATTATCCCCACTTTCTGGCCGGCCGAGTAGGGCGCGATCAGCGGTTGCGAGGTCACCAGTGTGGCCTTCAGCCCCTGGAATTTTTCCCGCGGGAGGGTGAGCCAGATATCGCGGTCGAAACCCAGTTTGATGGCGTTTTGCGTGCCTTTGAAGATTTCCGGCGTGGCGATCACGTCGCCCTGCTTGTACAGGCGCTGCGCATCGAAGACGCGAAAGCCGTGGTTGAGCAGCTTCTGCCCTTCCTGCGCGCGCACCACGTCGCTGCTGGTGCCCAGCACCACGGCGATCAGGCGCCGCCCCGGCGTGCCTTCGCCCCCGGGTTTTACACGCAATGCGGTGGCGATCAGGCAGTACCCAGCCGCATCGGTGTGGCCGGTTTTAAGACCGTCGACGGTCGGGTCCTGCCACAGCAGGCGGTTGCGGTTGGGCTGGGTGATCTTGTTCCAGGTGAAATCGCGTTCCTTGTAGTAGCCGACCTCGCTGGGAAAATCGCGCATGATCGCGTTGGCCAACGCCGCCAGGTCTTCGGCGGTCGAGTAGTGTTGCGCGTTCGGCAGGCCCGTCGCATTCACGAAGCTGGTGTTTTTCATGCCGAGCTTTTGCGCCTGCTTCATCATCATTTGCGCGAAGGCTTCCTCGCTGCCGGCGATGCCTTCGGCCAGCGCAATCGAGGCGTCGTTGCCGCTCTGGATGATCATGCCGCGAATCAGTTGCTCGACGGTCGGCGTCTGCTTGGGGTCGATGAACATGCGCGAGCCTTCGGCGCGCCACGCCTTTTCCGACACCGGCAACGTCTGCCCGAGTTGCAGCTTGCCGTCTTTCAATGCCTGAAAGGTGAGGTAGGCGGTCATCAGTTTGGTGAGCGAGGCCGGCTCGAAGCGGTCGCCGGCCGCTTGCGAGGCCAGCACCTGCCCGCTCATCGCGTCGTAGAGAAGGAAGGCGCGCGCCGACATCGGCGGCGCCGGGATGTCGTTGGCGATGGTTTGTGCCGGAGCAGTGGTGACGATGGCTGCGCAAACGAGTGCCGCCGCAAAGCGGGAAACGATACTTTTCATTGTTGGTTCTTAAGGTTTGGTGATGACGGGAGAAAAATCGTGGGACGCCTTGACGGCGGCGGCGATGGCCTCGGCCTCGTCGCGGGTAGGGTAGGGGCCGAGCCGGACACGAAACAGGCCGTCCTTGTGTATGACCTGGATCGGTTCGCGGGTCCAGTCGAGCTCGCGCGCCATGCGGGCGCGGAAAATCTCGGCGTTTTCCATAG
>CAZCKI010000379.1:0-3702 GCA_964498815.1 uncultured Burkholderiales bacterium | reverse complement strand
CAATTGCCGTGCCGTCTCAAGCCCTCCCGCCCCCACGCGAAAACCGCGCCCGTGCGCGGGGCCGACGACCGCGCCGACGATGGCCTGGTCGTGGCGGCTGTTTTCGATATCGGTGACGAAAGAGCGATCGATCTTGATGCCGCCCAAGTGCAGCAATTTCACATAGCTCAGCGAGGAATAGCCGACGCCGAAATCGTCCAGCATCACGCTGTTGCCGTTATTGGTAACCTGCTCCAGCACCAATCGTGTCGCTTCCGGCTGTGCAATCAGCATGGTCTCGGTCACCTCCACTTCGAGCATGGCGGGATCTACGTCCTGCTTGTGCGCGCAATCGAGCAATAGCTTAGGCAAGTCGGGAGTAATTTGCCGCGCGGAAAGATTGACCGCGATCGGCACGCCGCCCAGCCCCTGCTTGCGCCACGACGCAATCTGTGCGCACGATTCGCGCAGGGCCCAGCGGCCCAGCTCGCAGATCAGGTCCGATTCCTCCGCCACCGAAATGAAATGCACCGGCGCGACGATTCCCAACTCGGAATGGGTCCAGCGCGCCAGCGCTTCGACACCGGTGATACGCCGGGTCCGCATATCGAATTTCGGCTGGTAGACCAGCGTCAATTGCTGGGCGGCGATACTGGCGCGCAGGCTGGCTTCCATCGACAAGCGGTCACGCACGCTGCCGCCCATGGTTTGGTCGAAACGGCGGACCAGGCCGCGACCCTCGCTTTTTGCGGCGTGCGCGGCAATGTCGGCGTACAGCAGCAGCGTTTCCGCATCGGCGCCATCGTCGGGGAAAACGCTGATGCCGAGGCAGCAGGAAACGCGCAACTCACGGTCGTTTATGACAAAGGCAGGCTCGAATGCGGCGATCACCCGCGCGGAGAACAGATCGGCATCCGCGGCGGAATCCAGCGAATTCACGATCAGGAGGAATTCGTCGCCGCCGACGCGCGACAGCGACACATCATCGCCGACCAGCGCTTCCAGGCGGGCGCCCGCCTCGCGCAGCAGAGCGTCGCCCGAGGCGCGCCCGATCGAATCGTTGATGGACTTGAAACGATCCAGCCCGATGTGAAAAACCGCAAGATGCTTGCCCGCGTGTCGCGCCTGCTCGAGACCGCGCTGCAGGCTGAATAGCGCCAGCTGCCGGTTCGGCAGCCCGGTCAGCGCATCGCGCGTGGACAAGAACTCGGCTTGCTTCTGGAAATAGCGCTGGTCGGAAACATTGGACGTCGAAATCACCATGCAATTCACGCCGTCCATGCTGTGCAACTCGCCCGACAGTAGCACGTCGATGATCACCCCCTGCCGGGTCCGCATGCGCGCCTCGTAATCCCGCACGGAGGAAAAACGACGCATCTGCTTGGCGAATCGCTCGCGATCCTGCGGGTCCGCCCAGATCTTCAACTCCAGCGCCGAGCGGCCGATCACTTCTTCGCGCCGGTAGCCGAACATCGCCAGATAGGCCTCGTTCACCTCCAGATAGGCGCCGTCTTCCAGCCGCGAGACGACGATGGCGCTGTGGCTCGCGCGGAACAACTTCTGCATCCGTTCCTGTGTGCCGCGCAGGGCGTCGCGTGCGGCGAGCTCGCGCGTGAATGCACCGTGCATCGCCTGCATCAGCAAACGCGCACCGACCGCACTCGCACCGATAATGAGCCAGAGATTGAAGAGATTGCGAAGGCTCGGCTGCGTATCTGCCTGGTACGAACGCTGGCCGGTGAGTTCGCCGATACCGAGCGTCGCGACACCGGCCAGCACGAAGGCCACCAGGCCCCAGTACGGTCCCGGCGTCAGGAATACGCAACCCAGAAACAGCACGCCGGGGAAGCCGATCATGCCGTAATCGCGGGTGCCGTGCCCCACCCACAGGAAAGCGGTGAGCGCCAGCGCCATGGCGTAGAACGCGATCGAGGCGGCCAATTGCACGTCGCCGTGTTTGGCGAGCTGCAAGGCATACAAACAGATCAGCGTGGTAGAAAGGCAGGCGGTGCCGGTGTCGTACTTTCCGGTGGCGAGATTCAATGCGGCGCCGAGGGCGAGCGCAACCACGAACATCAGAATTGTGGTCGTCAACGTCGCGGCGAGGTCTTTCTGCACGCCTTGCACGCCCGACGCAATGAACGCGGGTCTCATCGATTGAAACGAGAACTATATGCAAGCATGATTGGCCCCAGGCAGAGCGCGAGCATCCACCTTACAACAAATCTGCCGTGGGGCGGATGTAAACATTTGATAAATCGTAACATTGCTGTTCGCGGCAACGGGAAATTCGCGGCGGGCCGCTTCTTACGTCCTTCTCCGGAAAATGCAAAAAATGCGCCGCAGGCCCTGTATTTGCAAATAAGGTACCCTGCAATCCTGCGCGACCGACCAGCCGCAAATATTCCCGGGAGATTCCATGCAACAACGCTTTTTCGCCGTTCGCACCGGCGCCATCGCACTTGCCGCCTGCCTGTGCCTGCCCCCGGCCTTCGCCGCCGACGCACCGGCAACGCCGCCCGCCGCAGCGCCGGCCAAGCCCGACGAGAAGCCGATCCCCGAAGCCAAAGTATGGGTGACCAGGCATCAGGTCAACATGGGCGGCGTGAACATCGCCTACACCGCGACGGCCGGCACCCTGTCGATCAAGAACGACAAGGACGAACCGATCGCGCTGTTCGGTTTCACCGCCTACGTCAAAGACGGCGGCGATTTGCGTTCGCGGCCGATCGTGTTTGCCTACAACGGCGGGCCGGGCTCTTCTTCGGCGTGGTTGCATATGGGCATCCTCGGCCCCAAGCGCACCGTGCTTGCGGATACCGAATCGAACACGCGCGGGCCGTTTCGCACGGTCGATAACGAATTCGGCGTGCTCGATCGCGCCGACCTGGTGATGATCGACCCCGTCGGCACCGGCCTGTCGCGACCGGTCGGCAAGGCCGAGGGCAAGGACTTCTGGGGCGTGGACCAGGACGTGAAATCGGTGTCGGCGTTCATCGTCAAATATCTCAGCCAGAACGGCCGCTGGGCCTCACCCAAGTTCCTGCTCGGCGAAAGCTACGGCGGCATGCGCTCGGGCGGTGTCGCCTACGAGCTCCTCACCAAGCACGCCGTGGCGCTGAACGGCGTGGTGCTGGTGTCGCCCTTCATGGATTACGCCAGCGGCGGCACCGAAGTGCAAATCGACATCTCATATATCAATTTTCTGTCCACCTACGCCTCCACCGCCTGGTACCACCATGCGCTGGCGGATAGACCGGCGCAGTTGCAACCTTTCCTGCGCGAAGTGGAAGCGTTTGTGCGCGAGGTGTACGCACCGCTATTGCTGAAGGGCAGCCGCGCCACGGCGGCGGAACGGCAGGCGGGGCTGACGGGCCTCGCGAAATACACCGGCCTCAGCACCGACTACTGGGATAAGGCCAATCTGCGCGTGGATGAAAACCACTTCCTGCAGGAACTGATGCGCAGCAAGGGCATCGTCACCGGCCGTGTCGATACCCGTTACCAGGGCGGCAACCTCAATCGCCTCGCCGAGACGATGAAGACCGACCCCTACGCCAGTTCCATCGCGCCGGCCATCACCGCCACCTTCAACGACTACTACCGGCAGGAGTTGAAGGTCGAATCGGATCGCGAATACGCCCTCTCGGCCGATCTCGAGAAGGACTGGGACAACCGTCACGTGCAGCCTGACACCGGCTTCAAATCGCCGCTGCCAAACAC
>CAZCKI010000378.1:0-3714 GCA_964498815.1 uncultured Burkholderiales bacterium | reverse complement strand
TGCGCGGCCGCCCGCACCGGGCCTATTTGATCGGTGGCGGCGCCTTGCTGGCGACGCAACTGCTGATGGCGCCGTTCAGCACGACCTCGTTGTGGATGTCGATCGCCAAGGGCCTGGAGTCGCTGGCCGGCTGAACACTTGTCGCGCCCGGCTGTGTGAGCGGGCAAGCGCCTTAGCGGGCCGGCTTGGCCTTGCCGGTTTTGCGCTTGCCGGTCGACTGGGCCTTGTGCGCGCCGACGATGGCGGCGATCAGTCCCGGAAAGCGCTTGTCGATCTCGGCGCAGCGCGAACTGTTTTGCATCTCCACGCCCTGACGCACGCTGCGGATCAGGCCGGCTTCGCGCAGTGCCTTGAAGTGCTGCGAGAGAGTGGACTTGGGAATCTCGCGGTTGCTGACATTGAGGAAAGTGGAGCAGCTTTGCGAGCAATTGGAGCCGGCGATATCGGCGAAGATGGCCGCCCGCACCGGGTCGGAGAGGGCGTGCAGGATGCCTTCGACGGTGACGTCTTCAACGGCGGGATGCATCAGAGGTCGCATGTTTTTATTATACGGGCTCTTGACTTATTGTTCAATAGTTCATATATTCGGAACTATGGAAGCAAGGGCCCTTGCTCGCCATGTTCGTCGGCTACAGCATTTCGTCTGAAACCGGCATTTGGTCCAAACCCGCATTTCGTCCAAAACCCATTCGAAGGAAACAACCATGAGCAAGCTAACAGGCAAAGTCGCCGTCGTTACCGGCGCATCCAAGGGCATCGGGGCCGCCATCGCCAAATCCCTGGCGAAAGAAGGCGCATCGGTGGTCGTCAACTATGCATCGAGCAAGGCGGGGGCGGACACCGTCGTCGCCGCCATTACCCAGGCGGGCGGCAAGGCCGTGGCCGTCAGCGGCGACGTCTCCAAGGCCGCCGGGGCGCAGGGCATCATCGATGCCGCCATCAAGCACTACGGTCGGCTCGATATCCTGGTCAACAATTCCGGCGTGTACGAGTTCGCGCCGATCGAGGGCGTCACCGAAGAAAATTTCCATCGCCATTTCAATACCAATGTGCTGGGCCTGCTGCTCACCACGCAGGCCGCCGCCAAACATCTGGGCGAGGGCGCCAGCATCATCAACATCGGCTCGGTCGTCACCGACATCACCCCGGCGAATAGCGCCGTCTATACCGCCACCAAGGGCGCGGTGGAAGCGATCACCGGCGTGCTCGCCAAGGAACTCGGACCGAAGAAGATTCGCGTCAACACCATCAAGCCCGGGATGGTCGAGACCGAGGGTACGGTGAGCGCCGGCTTCATCGGCTCCGATTTCGAAAAGGCGATTGCTGCGCAGTCCCCGCTGGGCCGCATCGGCCAGCCGGACGACATCGCAGACGTCGCGGTCTTCCTGGCTTCCAACGATTCGCGCTGGCTCACAGGGGAGCATCTTCTCGCCAGCGGCGGTATTCACTAAACGGCAGGCCGCCGGCCGTCCCGTCTAGGGACGGCCGCGCGGGGTAGTCGGGCACGCGGAAGATTTTTGTTTTTCCGCTGTAGTCGACACGGGCCTCCGATGCGTTCACTCTGAACGGGGTGGTAACCGGCTTCGCCGGCCGCCGCACTCCAGGGATTGACGCTACAGGGAGGCGCTGATGGAACCAGACGATCGCCCGCGTTCGCTGCTCGCCGACTCGGCGCGTGCCCACGCTTTGCTGTTCGAGTCGCCGCTGGCGCCGGCCTACGATGCCGCTACCGGCGTGCGTATTTTGCTGGCGTTCCTGGTGGTCGGCGTCGGCTTGTTTTACGCGCTGCGTCTGGCGCTGGACGCGGCCGGCGCACGCGGCATGCCGGCGGCCGGCCTGGGGTTCGTCGTTGCGCTGACGGCGGCCTTTGTGTTGGTCCAAAAGAGCTTCGTGCGCGAACCGATGGCGGCCATCGGGCTGCGGCCGTTTGCGGCCTGGACGCGCCGCGAACGCCTCTATTTTTTCCAGGTGGTGCCGATCGCGGCGGTGGCTTTTGCCATTGTGTTCAACGATCACCTGCGCATGCTGCTCACAAAGCACGGACCGGCCGGCTTTGTGCTGTTCTCCCTCTGTACCGGCCTCGTCTGGGGCATGGTGCAGGAATTCCTGTATCGCGGCTGGCTGCAAACCGAACTGACCCGCCGCTTCGGCGCGATCATTGGCCTGCTGCTGGCGAACCTGCTGTTCACTTTCGGGCCTTTGCACCTCAACTATCTGATGGCGGCGGACGGTATTCGCTGGGGTGTCCTGGCTGCGGTGTTCGGCATAGGCTTGTTGTTCGGCATCGTCTACTGGCGCTCCGGGAACCTGTGGATTCCGGCGGCGATGCACGGGCTCTGGCCGCCGAACATGAATTGAGCGCGGGCTGTCGGGGACGGTCGCAATAACTCAAAAGTCCGCGAATTCGCGGGCTTTTTTGTTGCTCGTTGTTCTCGCGAAGGCGGCGGGGTGGCCACCGTTGAGGGCCAGGATCCAGTGGCGTTTGGTGGCAACTGCGAGCCACTGAATCGGCTGGCCCTTCCCCCCTTGCTGGGGAAGGTTGGGATGGGGGGTGATCGCAAAAGGTGAACGTTATCCATTTGCTGCGATGCCGGGGGTAGCCCGGCGGCTAGTCACTTTCTTTTGCTTCGCCAAAAGAAAGTAACCCAGGAAAAGGCGACCCGGGTTCGTCGTCTCCCTACGGGGGATACCCTGCGCTGCTCGCGAGAGCGGGCCGCTGCGGAACTCGTGGCTCGTGGTTCGTTCCTCGCAAAAGGCGAATTGCGGTACTCGCCACTCAGACAATCCTCGCGGACGGCCCCCGCTCTCGCTGCGCTGCTCGGCGACTCTCACGGGAAGCTGTCAGCCCGCTACGGTCATCTATGGGGTGGGAAATAGGGCAGGGAAATAAAGTCAAACACCATTTTTCCCGCAGAGCACATTTTCTTCCCGGCTATGCCTGCTTGGCCCGAAGCGCGTCGAGAGCGGTTCTATCCAATTGAGGCAGCGCGTCGCCGATGGCGAACCACGGTGATTTGACTTCCACCAGGATGTGCCGGTCGGGTCGAATTTGCGGATCGTCATCGAGAACGCCGGCCTGGACCTCGAGCCGCGCGGAATCCGCGCCGGCATCGGGCACCGGCGAGCCGCATTGGCTGCAAAACGAGGTGCGATAACCCGGCGGCTTGTTGCGCACCGGTGCTTCATAGGTCTTGATCAGCGCAGCACCCTGCAGCAGACGAAAATCCGCACGCTGAAACTCGATCCACGGCACAAACGCGCTGCCGCTGGCCTTGCGACATCGCGTGCAGTGGCACAACTCGAAGGGTCCCGTCACTCGATCGATCTCGAAGCGGACACCTCCACACAAGCAACTCCCTCGAATCATGATGGTCCTCCCGAGACGATCGGAACGAAAACGAGAAATTACGGAAAATGAAAGGTGCCGGGCTCGATTATTATTGCAAATAATCCAGCCATGACCCTCATGGCACTCGTTTAAGTGCATTCTTGGCTGGCTGGCTCCTTCCCTCGCTTGCGGGGGAAGGCTGGGATGGGGGTCAGTGCAGGCTGGCGTGTGACGCGGACATCGCCCCCCTTGCAGGGCGCGTTGCCCGCTGCATCGGGCAACCGTTCGGGCGGCGCGTCGCATGCGACGCGAAACCCCGCCCTCACCCCATCCCTTGTATGTCGCAAAATGGAGTTGTAGTAGTAGGCAGTGGAGAGACGCGAGAT
>CAZCKI010000377.1:0-3722 GCA_964498815.1 uncultured Burkholderiales bacterium | reverse complement strand
GACGACGGCAAGGCCTATTTGCTGCACGCCTGGGCCAAGAGCCGCGCGGGCATCAACAACCTGCTGACGCTGCGCCGCATGTCGCCGGATGCGAAACGGATTTTGGACGGGCAGGCGGCGATCGTCATCGACGGCAACCAATTGCCCGGCTACCGCACCTTGGAAGGACCCAAGCTGTACAAGCGCAATGGCTACTATTACGTGTTCGCCCCTGCAGGCGGGGTCGAGACGGGATGGCAGTCGGTGTTTCGTTCGCGAACTATTGAAGGACCTTACGAGGATCGCATCGTGCTCGCGCAGGGCGCGTCTCCCACCAACGGTCCGCACCAAGGCGCCTGGGTGAGCGCGCCGGATGGCAGCGACTGGTTTTTCCACTTCCAGGACCGGCGCGCCTATGGCCGCATCGTGCATCTTCAGCCGATGCACTGGAAAGACGATTGGCCGGTGATCGGCGAAGACGTCGAGGGTAAAGGGACTGGCCAGCCGGTGCTGCGGCATGCCAAGCCCGTTGCGGGCGATTTCGCGCTGAAGGCGCCCGCAACTTCGGACGAGTTTTCGCAATCGCAGTTGGGCCTGCAGTGGCAATGGAATGCCAACTGGAAGAATGATTGGTATTCCCTGACCGAACGCAAAGGGAATCTGCGTCTCTATGCTGTGTACGACGAGTTGTATGTGCAGAAAAACAATCTATGGAATGTTTCCTCGCTGTTATTGCAAAAATTGCCGGCCGAAGAATTCAGGGTCACCACCAAGCTCGATGTTTCTGCGCAAGGCTCCGGCGATCGCGCCGGCCTGGTGATGTATGGCGTGGACTACGCGTGGCTCGGGGTAACGCGTGGGCAGAATCGATCGCAGCTGCAGTTACGCCATTGCCGGAATGCGGAGGCGTCCTGCCAGGAAAAGGTGCTGGTCGATATCGCGCTGCAGCAGTCCGTCGCGTATCTGCGCATGACTATACGCAAGGGCGGCGCAACACAGTTCTCCTACAGCCTCGACGACCGGACCTATGTCGATATCGGCGATATGTTTGTCGCTTCCATGGGGCGCTGGGTGGGCGCGCAGATGGGGCTGTTCAGCCTGAGCGCGCAGCAGCATGCCGGCAAAGAAAATTACATCGACGTGGACTACTTTAGAGTCGATCGATAGAGTCGGGCACCCAAGGCATTCGGTTACGCCGGAAGCCGCCCTGGCTGGGGGATTTGCCGGCAGAACGGCCTTGCAAGACATTCCCGGTGAATGAGTTCATCATGGTGTCTTTGCAGGAGCGGACATCGTGACACTACTGGTTCGGTTGTTCGGTGTGGTGGTCGCCGGTTTTGGCATTGTCGGCATCGTCATGCCGGAGCTTCTGGTCGGTGCCGTGCGCCTGGTCCAGTTTCCTCCCGAACTCCATCTGGTGGCGGCGTTGCGGGTCGCGGTGGGGTTGCTGCTCTATTTTGTCGCCCCCGTTTCGCGTGCGCCGCTGGTGCTGCGCGTGTTGGGTGTGCTCATTGTCGTGGGCGGCGTGCTGACGCCGTTCTTCGGCACCTGGGGCGTGCAACTGGTGCTGGACTGGTGGGCCGCGAAGGGGCCGCTGCTGGTACGCGCCTTCGGCGCTGCGGCACTGCTGTTCGGTGCCTTCATCGTCTACTCGGTTGCGCCTCGCCGGACAGTGGCTGCGCCCTGACGGCGGCGAAAACGCGAGCGGGTCGCCGTATTGCGTCGTTGGCGACGATTGCTTTTTGCTTAGGCCGAATCCCTGAGAGCCGAGGCGCCGCTGCCTAAATCCACTGCTCCGGCCGCACCAACAGGCCGTCGATGCGTCGCATGGCGGCTTCTTGCGCGCGTTCGTAGGCGTCTTCCGCAGTCGGTAGCTGGGTGGAGCCGGTGACGTTCAGCGTGGTGTATTCACCGCCGCTCATCGGTCCGCTGACCACCGAGAGGTATTCCCACTCGTCGTCCTTGTAGTCGACCCACAAGGTGATGTTGTAGTCCTTGTAGCTGTGCATTCTGCCCATGTCGTCCACCTGTTTCGTGATCTACACGGCCCCAAGCATAGGCAGAGTGCTGCGCGAGAACTATGCACTGGTTCACGATTTTGGCGGTGGCGTACAAATAATCCCGGGCTGTCGCTTTTCGGCTACACCCGGCGGGCACGGTAGTGGTTCAACAGATTGGTTTAAATGCCATTTTGCAACGGGCTAAATACTCGTCGTCCCGGCGTAGGCCGGGAACCAGTCCGTTCCAAATTGCCACGAAGCGCGGTCTGGATTCCGGCCTACGCCGGAATGACGGCACTTGAACGCTTACAGAAGTGCAATGAGGGTCGGGGTCAATGCATTTGGGATTACATAGCCCCTGACACCTTTTGAATAATTGTTTTGGTCGCGTCCGTCCTCTGCCGCTCGCCAACCCTACTTCTTCGAGTAGAACATCTCCTGGTAATGCCGCCTCGCCGCCGAAACGCGCAGCAGGTAGTCGCGCGTCTCTGCATAGGGAAGCGAGGTGCGCAGGAAATCGAACAATTCATCCGCGCGCATGGCGTTGGCTTTTTTCTCGGCATCGGTGAGGTTGCGGGTGGTGCCGGTGAAGGCCCGCGCGACGTTGCCGGGGCCGGTGTTGTAGCCGGAGATGACGCAGTATTCGCGCGAGGGGAGATTGCCGATGCCGCGCATCCAGGCGTCGAACAGCAGGATGCCCAGGTAGGTGGCGCCGAGCTCGATATTGTTCTCGGGGTCCATCAGGTAATCCTTGGTCGGCTGCACATTTTCGCCCTTGGCTTTGCGGAAGGCATCGTAGCCGCCGCTCTTTGGCACCAGTTGCATCATGCCGTAGGCCTCCGCCTGCGAGACGGCGTAGGGATTGAAGCGGCTCTCCTGGTAGATGATGCCGAAGATCAGGGCGGGGTCGACGCCGGTTTTTTCGGCGTACTTGTTCACGGTGACGAGGTAGCGCGGCGCGATCTTGTCGGCGGCGGCGTAGTTGTTGACGTCGCGCCGCTCGTCCGCCTTGGCGTCGGGCGTGGTATCGACCACCGCCGGCGCGCCGGGTTTGGCCTGCGCGGGTTTCTTGGGCGGTGCGGGCTTTTTCGGCGGGGTTGGTGCTACCGCGATTTTTTCCGGTTCCGCGCCGATCATGTCGAACTGTACGTAGGCGACATCCACTTTCTGGCTGCCGACCGTGATCTTGCGTGTCTTCAAGCGCTGCGAGACCAGGAAAGAAGCGTAGCGTTCGACGTCCTCGCGCGAGGCCATCGTTTGCTTGTTGTTGTCCAGCACCAGGTCGCGCAGGAAGGGCTTTCCGTCCAGCGGGATCTCCTTGTCGGAAAACACATCGACTTCGCGCGGGTCGTCCGGGGTCAGCAGCGCCGTGACGATGGCGCCGCGCAGCCGGTCGGTAGCACCCGCTTCCTGCAGGTGCTCGACGCGGATGGTCGACTTCTCGTAATCGACCACGATGCGGTTGCGGTATTGCTCGGTGTATTTCACGTAGCGCTTGGGCGAGGGCAGTTCGGCCGATTCTTCCTTGCCCCATTTTTTTTCGCTTTCCTGTTGCACCTGGCCGAACAGGCGGGCGAGTTCCTGGCGCATGCGGTCGAAGTCGGTCAGCAGCGCCTTGGGATCGCGCTTGTAGGTCTCGACCTTGCTGTTGCCGAGGCTTTTCAGCGCGGCCTTGGGGTCCCGCGCGGTGGCGATATTGATGACCTGATCGGTGGAGCAGGACGTGAACGTCAACGCGACCAG
>CAZCKI010000376.1:0-3725 GCA_964498815.1 uncultured Burkholderiales bacterium | reverse complement strand
AGCAGGCCGATAATCACCAGAACAATGGCGATTTCAACCAGCGTGAAGCCCGATTGCTGACTTTTGATGGATCTCATTTTGTTCTCCGTTATAAAGTGCGCTGCTTACGAAACTAGCTTCAACGCGGCTCCCAACAGCATGCCGATACTCAAAATCGCAATCGCTGCGTCGTAGCGGGTAAAACCTTTTTGGCTGGATTTCATGCTGTGCTCCGGTTGTGTTTGCACAGGAGTATCTGCAAGCGCCGTGCCAACAATATAACACATTGAAAAAGAACAATATTATGATATTGCCAGGGAAATTTGTCGCCTTTTGCAGACAGGATTGTCAGGGGATTCGACAAAACTGTCCGGCTTTTCGACACCGCTAGGGGAAATCCGTACGTGGCGGCCGGCCGGCAGACAGGTTAGGCTTGCGCTCTCGCCGATCACCCCCGTCTTCCCATCGTCATGAGCAGCGTCCTCGCCGGTGCCAACAAAAGCCTTGCCGAAGCCCTGATCCGCGGCAAGCGCTGGCTTATCCTGGCAATGATGCTGTCCTTGCACGCGGCCCTGGTTGCCCAACCCGGCGGTGACTTCGAGCGCATCTGGTTGATGGTGCATTTCGGCCTGTTCCTGCTGTGGCAACCGTTCATCAGCACCGAATACGAGCTCAATGTAGTATCGACCGCCATCCTGCTCGGCATCACGGCGGTAGCCCTGTTCACGCTGGCGGGCTGGATGCTGGTGATGTGGATCGCGATCCTGATCGGCATCATGGGCGGTAAGGTGTTCACTTCGCAAGCCACCAAGCGCGGGCGGTTCTACCTCGTCGCCGTGTTTTACCTGTTCGCCATCCTGCTCACCTGGACGGTGCCGATTTCGCTACTGGATCTGAAGTCATTGCCGCCGGGGCTGCGCGTTGCGGTGAGCGCGTTCCTGCCGGCGGTACTGATCCTGCTCGCTTTCCTGCCGTTTCGCGCCGAGGACGAAGCTTCCACACAGGTATTCGATTTCTTTTACAGCCTGTTCGTGTTCCAGCTGGTGGTGGTGCTGGTGCTGGGCAGCATCGCCGCGATGCGCGTCACCGACAACCAGTACTTCCAGGCGGTGGTGCTGACGGTGCTGGCGTTTGCCGGTGCGCTGTTTACGCTCGCCATCCTGTGGGCGCCGCGCGCGGGTTACGGGGGCCTGCGCACCTACTTCTCGCGCTACCTGATGAGCGTGGGCATGCCGTTCGAACTGTGGATGCGGCGCATCGCCGAGCTTTCGGAAACCGAAATGAGCTCCGCGCGCTTTCTCGAAAACGCCATGAACGAAGTCGCCACCACGCCCTGGATCCACGGCTGCCAATGGACCTCCCCCGACGGCGACAGCCGCTTCGGCGTGGAGAGCGTACATTCGGCGCGGTTTCGCTATCACGAGCTGGAAGTCACTTTTTTTACGGAAATCCGCCTGTCGCCGGCGCTGTTTTTGCACCTGCGGCTGCTCGCCCAGGTGGTCGGCGAATTTTACGAAGGCAAACGCCGCGAACAGGTGATGAAACAGAATGCCTATATGCAGGCGGTGCACGAAACCGGCGCGCGCCTCACGCACGACATCAAGAACCTGCTGCAGTCGCTGTTTGCGCTGACCTCGATGAGCGTTTCGCACAAGGCCAGCAGCAAGCCGGACCTGGAGCGCCGCAACAAGACCACCTACGACCAGTTGCTCGACCGGCAACTGCCGCAACTCGCCAAGCGCCTGCAGACAACGCTGGAAAAGCTGAAGAACCCGGCCATCGAAACGGTCGGTGTGTCGATGCGCGCCTCGGATTGGTGGCAGGACGTCACCGGGCGACACGCCGGCAGCGGCGCCGCGTTCAAGGCGCGCGGCGACCTTGCTACCGTGCTGCCTGCCACGCTGTTCGATACCGTGCTGGAAAACTGCCTCGAAAATGCCCGCAAGAAAAAGGAACGCGAGCCGGAGATCCACATCGCCATCGAACTGACCTGCGACCCCGAACCCTCGCTCACCATCGGCGATACCGGCAGCGCCATCACCACCGGCGCCGCTGAAAACCTGTTCAAGGCGCCGGTCGCCAACACCCGCCGTAGCGGCCTGGGCATCGGCCTGTTTCAGGCGAGCAAGCAAGCCGAGCAGGGCGGCTATGTCTTGGCGCTCGCGAAAAACGAGCCGGGAGATGTAGTTTTTGCACTGACGCAACGTAACGGCTAGTCGGATCTTCCGCTCGTCAGGTCATCGCGGGCGGACTCTCCAAATCATCTAGGTTGGGATACTATCTCAATCACTTTCCACGCCGAGTTTGTGCCACCATGCCTTTGCCATTGACAGCAAAACGATCCCGCCAAGGATTCACCCTGCTCGAGATTGCCATCGTACTGCTCATTATGGGGCTGCTGCTTACCATCACCGGCACCACCACGGCTGCCTATTTGAATCAAAAGCGGCGCGCGGAAACGCAAGAAAAGATGAAGGTAATCGATACGGCGATCGTCAATTTTGTCGCGTTGAACAGGCGCCTGCCTTGTCCCGCTGATGGCACCATCAATGCGGCAGCGGGCGCTGCCAATGCCGGCAAGGAAAATTGCGCCCTGGCCACGGGCACCCAGGCCAACGGGGTTGTGCCCTTTACGGACCTGGGGCTGAGCCTGACCGATGGCAGCGATAGCTGGGGTAACTTGTTCACCTATCGCGTCGACCCAAATTCATACCAGGCAAACGCCATGGATTTGACGTACTGCACGGCAGCCGGTACCAGCGCATTCCTCGTCACCGCCACAACTTCCTGCGATACCACTTGCACCAGTGGCACCTTTCCGGCGGCCTGTACGAAGACGTCAAACTCCGTGCTGAATCGTGGACTTCTCGTCAAGAATATCGGCCCCCCGCAAGTCACCATCGCCGACCCCGCTCAATCGACGGGCGCCGCCTATGTGCTGATCAGCCACGGTGAGAATCTGGAAGGCGCCTATTCACAAGCGGGCGTATTGATTGCGGCAGGAACCATCACCTCAGGCACCGAGGAGCAAAAGAATTTTGCCAACGCCGCATACTCGTACCTAGTCGACGACAACGCCAACTATAACGCTGGTGCTTCGCACTTCGACGATTTCGTGAGCCGACCGTCCCTGCTCACCGTCGCCAGCAAGGCCACCCTGGGTCCGCGGCCGTACTGACAACCGGCAAGATGGCGAATCCTCAAAGGGCAAATGGGTTTGTGCTGCTATTGCTCGTGGTGGTGGTATTGCTCTTCGGCATCGGCAGCGTCTTGTACAAGAATAGCCAGAGCGTCACTTCGACGACCGGGCTCAGGTCGGCGCAGATGTCGGCGCGCTTCGACAAAATCGAAACGGCCATTCTCGTGTTCGCGCAATCCAATCTTCGCCTGCCTTGCCCGGCCGATCCCACCGACAACGCGGGAGGCTTGGGCAGTGCCGGAGTAGCAACTTGCCCCACACTGGATGGTGTCTTACCGTGGGGGGCGCTCGGTATCAGCCTGGAGGACTCGTTGGATTCCTGGGGCCGCAAGATTTCGTACCGCGTGTATTCCGGCTCCACCGGATTCACGCAAACCAACGGACTGAACGCCACCGATTGCAATTCCCCCCCCCCGCCCGCAGTCGCCGTGACACCGCTAACATCGGCAGGGCTATGCGATCCAACGCATGGCACACCGCAAACTGCATTCCTCCCCGGCAAGGGATTGTTCGTGGATGACTTCGGCACCAACAAGACCGGTGTCGC
>CAZCKI010000375.1:0-3726 GCA_964498815.1 uncultured Burkholderiales bacterium | reverse complement strand
GACTTTTGCTGCCGCCGTCGGTAGTCGGCAGTGTCCGTAGCGATGCTTCATCGAGTAGTCGATACAGACGCGCTTCGCCTGCATCGGCTGCGGTGATGCGCATGAGGGAGTGGCTGCCGCTCGCGACGCGCACCATCAGGCGCGTGCCGGCGGCGAGTTTCGGCAGCGTAACCGGCACAAAAGCCCATTCGATGCGTTCGGTGGGGGCTGCACGCGGGATCATGCGCGATGACGGAAAAAACTGGTGAAAGCAGCCGCAGGCGTGGATGCTGTCGACCATCAGCGGCACGCCGTCACCGTCGATGGTGATGCGAATCACCACGGCGTCGAGCTGGCCGGCCAGCAGATCGAATGTCTGGCTCGGTGGCCGATTGGCGAACCAGAATGTGTAGACCAGTTGCGTGTAGGCACGACCATCGATGCGGGTCTGTGCGATGCGCTGGTAGGCGGCGGGCCTCGCCGTGTCAACCGTCACAACGCCATTGACCTTGCGAAAAATCGTGCCGGGCAGGTCGTCGTTGCTCATCGCGTCGATTTCGAGAGTGGGCGCGAACGCCGCCAGCAGGACATCGGCCGCGCCATCGGCGTAATGCGCCAAGCCGAGTGCATCGCGCGGGGCTTCTCGCAGCAGCCTGGCGATCACGGCTGCGTCCGGCGCAGCGTCCTGGGGTTGAAATCGAATGGATCGGGGCTGCGGAACCGCTGGGTCGGCCGCACGGCGAAATGCCTCGTGCGTTTCTTCCTGCCAACGTACCACGCCGGAATAGAACGGCGAGGAAGTCAGCAGATACAGGCCGATCGCGCGCGCAAGCGACGAATAGTCATCCGGCACCGCTGCGGCGGCAACGATTGCGGTGCGCTCTGCCGCTATCGTCGGCAATACGGCTTGTGCACACTGTTCCGAACGATCCATGATCATGGTGGCGTCGCGCATCTGCAAGGCGGCGCGAAAGCCGGCCGGAAGATTGTATGCTTCCACCGCGCGCCCGCGCCGGTCCAGCTCGCGCAACGCCGCCAGCCAGTCGGAATATTTTCGATCCTCCTCAGCCGCTCCGGCACCCAATGAAGCCAGCAGGCGGTCGCTGCGCAGATAGGGGAAGCCCGGCAAACGATGGGCCTCGGCGTCGCGCACGCCGGCCCGGTCAACGGCGTCGTCGAGGCCGGCAAACCAGGTTGCGCAGGACTGCGCCGTGGCGTCGCGCGCGTCGCCCGAAGGTGCAGGCGACGTCACGCAGCCGGTCAGCCCGGCAAGCACGACCAGAATCGATAGCAGGCGCGTCCACATTTACGCATGGTAGCGCACGGAGCGGCGGGCGCGGACGCCTATAATATTGCCGCTATGACAAAAACCTTCACTATCGTTCCCGGCCAACTGACGCTTGCGCGCATTCGCGAAGCGCGCGACGGCCACTTTCATTTCGAGTTGGATGCAGCGGCGTGGCCTGAAATCCGTGCCGGCGCCAAAGCGGTCGAAGCCATCGTCGCCCGTGGCGCGCCCGCCTACGGCATCAACACCGGTTTCGGCAAGCTCGCCAACAAGCACATCCCCGCCGCGCAGTTGGCCGAATTGCAAAAGAACCTGGTGCTCTCGCATAGCGCCGGGGTCGGCGTAGCGTTGACCGACCGCGTTGTGAAATTGATACTTCTGCTGAAAGTGGCGAGCCTCGCGCGCGGACGCTCCGGCGTGCGGCCGCTGATTATCGAGGCGCTGCTGCGATTGCTCAATGCCGGCGTATACCCCTGCATTCCATCCAAAGGTTCGGTGGGCGCGTCCGGCGATCTGGCGCCGCTCGCGCACATGACGGCCCTGTTGCTGGGACTCGGCGAAGCGCACGTGGGCGGCAAGAAATTGCCGGCGCGCGAGGCGCTGGTACTGGCCGGCTTGGAGCCGATCGAGCTGGCCCCCAAGGAGGGCCTGGCGCTGCTGAACGGCACGCAGGTATCGACCGCGCTGGCCTTGCACGGCCTGTTCCAGATCGAAGACGTGTTCGATGCCGCGATGGTGGCGGGCGCCATGAGCGTCGATGCCGCCATGGGTAGCGATACACCTTTCGATGCGCGTATTCACGAATTGCGCGGGCAGCCGGGGCAGATCGAAACGGCGGGCAAGTACCGCAGGTTCCTGTCCGGTAGCGCCATCCGCGAGTCGCATCTGGTCGGCGACGACAAGGTGCAGGACCCGTATTCCCTGCGCTGCCAGCCGCAGGTGATGGGCGCCTGCCTGGACGTGATACGCCAGTCCGCGCGCACGCTGGAAATCGAAGCCAACGGCGTCACCGATAATCCACTGGTGTTTCCCGACACCGGCGATGTGCTCTCCGGCGGTAATTTCCACGCCGAGCCGGTCGCCATCGCCGCCGACCAGCTGGCCATCGCAGTCGCCGAAATCGGCGCGCTGTCGGAGCGGCGCACGGCCTTGCTGGTCGATCCGGGCCTGTCCGGATTGCCGCCCTTCCTGGTAAAGGACAGCGGCCTCAATTCCGGCTACATGATGGCGCAGGTGACGGCCGCGGCACTCGCCTCCGAAAACAAATCGATGGCGCATCCGGCCTCGGTCGATTCCCTGCCGACCTCGGCCAACCAGGAGGACCACGTCAGCATGGCGACTTTCGCCGCGCGCAGGCTCACCGATATGGCGGAAAATACCGCCGGCATCGTCGCCATCGAGTTGCTGGCCGCCGCGCAGGGTATCGACCTGCGCGCGCCGCTCGCGACGTCGCCCGCCTTGCAAAAGGCGCAGGCCATGATCCGCGCAGAAGTGCCGTTCTACGACCACGACCGCCTGCTGGCCCCCGATATCGCCGCCATCATCGCGCTGGTACAAGGCGGTAACTTCCGCGCCCTGTGTATCTGACGGCAACATGAAGCTATTCGCCGAGAGCGCATTGTTGCCGGAAGGCTGGCGGGACAATGTGTTGATCACCGTCGACGACGGTCGCATCGAATCGGTGACGGTTAACGTGCCGATGGAAAGCGCCGAGCGGCTGGCCGGACCGGTCATTCCCGGCATGCCGAATGTGCATTCGCACGCTTTTCAGCGTGCCATGGCCGGCCTCACCGAGCGGGCTGGGCTCAGCGGCGAAAACTTCTGGGCGTGGCGAGATCTCATGTACCGCTTTCTCGACCGCATCACCCCCGAGGACAACGAGGCGATCGCCGCGCAGTTGTACATAGAATCGCTGAAGCAGGGCTACACCTCGATCGCCGAATTTCATTACCTGCATCACGATATCGACGGCAGGCCGTATGCGAACCCGGCCGAAATGGCCGACCGCTGCATCGCCGCCGCCTCGTTTGCCGGCATCGGGCTGACCTTGTTGCCGGTGTTCTACGCGCACGCCACTTTTGGCGGTGTAGCGCCCCAAGAGGGTCAGCGCCGTTTCATCCACGACCTGGACAGCTATGGCCGTGCGCTGGACGCGGCCATGTCCCGCCGCGGCGAGGGTACGCTGCGCCGGGTCGGCATCGCACCACATTCGCTACGCGCGGTGACACCGGAGGAATTGCGCCGGCTGGTGACTATGCTCGACGCCTGCGATAACCGCGCGCCGATTCATATCCACGTCGCCGAGCAGCGCAAGGAAGTCAACGACTGCCTCGCCTGGTCGCACAAGCGACCCGTCACCTGGCTGCTGGAAAACGCCAAGGTCGATGCGCGCTGGTGCCTGATCCACGCCACCCATCTCGACGACGACGAGACCTTCCGTCTGGCGCAGTCGGAGGCGG
>CAZCKI010000374.1:0-3727 GCA_964498815.1 uncultured Burkholderiales bacterium | reverse complement strand
GCGCGAACACCACCGGCAGGTTTTGAATCGCCACATCGTGAATCAACTGGTCGTAGCCGCGCTGCAGGAAGGTCGAGTAAATCGCCAGCACCGGGCGCATGCCGTCGGCGGCCAGCCCCGCCGCGAAAGTCACGGCGTGCTGTTCGGCGATCGCCACGTCGAAATAGCGGTCGGGGAACTCCTGCGAGAACTTGACCAGCCCGGAGCCTTCGCGCATCGCCGGCGTGATGCCGATCAGGCGTGAATCCTCGCGCGCCATATCGCACAGCCATTCGCCGAAAATTTGCGTGTAGGTGGGCTTCGGTGCCGCGGCCGGTTTGACGATGCCGATCTTCGGATCGAATTTGGGCGGGCCGTGGTAGTTGATCGGGTCTTCCTCGGCCAGTTTGTAGCCCTGGCCCTTTTTGGTGACCACGTGCAGGAATTGCGGGCCATCGAGTTGCTTGATGTTGTTGAGCGTATCGACCAGCACATCGACGTTGTGGCCATCGATGGGGCCGGTGTAGTTGAAGCCGAATTCCTCGAACATCGTGGAGGGTGAAATCATGCCCTTGGCATGCTCTTCGACGCGCTTGGCGATTTCCTTGAAGGTGGGGGTGTGCTGCAACACCTTCTCGGCGGTTTTCTTGGTGGCGGCGTAAAAGCGGCCCGACATCAGCTTGGCGAGATAGTTGTTGAGCGCGCCGATCGATTCCGAGATCGACATATCGTTGTCGTTCAGAATCACCAGCACGTTCTCGCGGCCTACATTGTTCATCGCCTCGAAGGCCATGCCGGCGGTGATGGCGCCGTCGCCGATGACGGCGACGGCCTTGCGTTTCAGACCCAGCTTGCGCGCGGCCACGGCCATGCCGAGTGCCGCAGAAATCGAGGTCGAGGAATGCGCGGTGCCGAAAGTGTCGTAGACGCTTTCCTCGCGGCGCGGGAAACCGGCGATGCCGCCCTTCTGGCGCAGCTTCGACATGCCGGCCTTGCGACCGGTGAGGATCTTGTGACCGTAGGTCTGGTGGCCCACGTCCCAGACGATGCGGTCTTCCGGGGTGTTGAATGCGTAGTGCAGGGCGATGGTGAGTTCGACCGTGCCGAGGTTGGAGGAAAAATGGCCGCCGGTGGTCGACACCGATTCGACGATGAATTCGCGCAGTTCGACCGCGAGCGCCGGCAGCTGGCGCCGGTCGAGCTTTCTCAGGTCGGCCGGGTCGTTGATGGTGTCGAGCAGCGGATACTTCATCTTGTCTTGTTCCCTGTCAGTGTTCGCGGCGTACGATGAACTCGGCCAGTTGCCTGAGCCGGTCTGCGCGCGCATCGAACCCCTGTAGTGCGTGCAAGGCGTCGGCCAGCAATTCGTCCGCGAAACGCTTGGCCGGCGCCAATCCCATCAGGCTCACGTAGGTCGGCTTGTTGGCCTCTTGGTCTTTACCTGCAGTTTTGCCCAATTTCTCGGTATTAGACTCGCAATCGAGTATATCGTCCACTACCTGGAAGGCGAGGCCCACGCAGCGGGCGTATTGGTCGAGGCGTTTGCGGCCCTCCTCGTCGAGCGCTCGTCCGCAACCGGCGCCCAGCAATACCGAGGCGCGGATCAGGGCCCCGGTCTTGAGGATATGCATGAATTCAAGTTCCGGCAGGGTGATGCTCTTGCCGGTATTGGCGAGATCGATCGCCTGGCCGCCGGCCATGCCGTGCGATCCACAGGCGTGTGCGAACAGCTGGACCAGGGCCAGCTGGGTTGACGCATCGTCCGACAGTACATTGCCCGCCACCAGGTCGAAAGCGAGCGCCTGCAGGGCATCGCCCGCCAGCAGCGCGGTGGCTTCGTCGAATTCGATGTGGCAGGTGGGGCGTCCGCGTCGCAGCACGTCGTTGTCCATGCACGGCAGGTCGTCGTGGATGAGCGAATAGGCGTGGATAATCTCGACCGCCGCACCGGCGATTTTGAGCCGGTCAAAGGGTGCATCGGTCAACGCCCCGGCTGCGAAAGCCAGCATCGGCCTGACCCGCTTGCCGCCGCCCAGGGTGGCGTAGCGCATGGCCGCGTGAAGCCGCTGCGGCTGGGTGGTGGCGGCGGGCAGCACGTCCGACAACGCGCGTTCCATCTTGCTCGCGACATCGCGAGCCCAATCGTGAAAACTCGCCATCAGGATTCTTTGAGCTCGCCGCCGTCGAGCACCTGGATGCGCTGCTGGGCGTCCGCCAGCACACCCTCGCAATACTTGATGAGTTCGATGCCGCGCTGATAGGCCGTCAGCGATTCTTCCAGGGGAAGTTTGCCGCTATCCATTTTCTCGACCAATTTGTCGAGTTCGGCCATGGCGGCTTCAAAATTTTTTGGGGCGTTGGTGGCGGGCATGATGGCGGACTCGGCGAGGCCTGCATTCTAACATCTCCGTCTGGCGTACCCTGCGCGCCAGACGGTAAGCCTCCTCGGTCGGTCAGGGGTAAAACGGTCGTAGCGCGTAGCCGGACGCTGCCGGCCGATTGGCGATATCGAGGTTCAGATTGACGAATAATTCCGCGTTGGGGGCAATGCTTTCCTCGTTCGCCACCGGTCGACCCAGGTACTGCGCCGGGGTCAGGTTGCGGCTTACCAGTACTTGGTTGGCGTTGTCGGTGAGCCGGACTTCCAGATAGGGCGTGTCCTGCCGGGTCGCACCCTTGTTAATCAGCGTTGCGGTCAGCAGGATGCGGCCAGGCTTGCCGGGCATTTCCAGCAACTCCGAAGTTGCAACGCGGATCGCGTCGTCGTCGCGTCCCCACGGCAGGCTGCAGCCCGCCATTGCACAGAAGGCGGCAAACTGCGGCCGCAGCTGCGGATACTGTTGCACCATGGCGCTGCGAAAATAATAGAGCGACTGCGCCGCGAGCAACAGGGCGGCCACCGCGACGCCGTAACCCCATGCCCGGCTGACGGTCGCGTTCCTGCCGCGCCGTTCCAGCAGCAGCGGATTCTCAACCGGCGTGGCGAGGGAGGGAGACATTAGCTGCAAGTCGTTTTCGCCGACAGCTACAACCGGCTCGCTGTGAACCGCGATAAAGGTACCTTTTTCGAGTTCGCCGGTACTGACGTGGCGTACCGGCGCCGCCAGTTCGTGCGGGATCGCAGGTTCGTCGGTCAGGAACGCCGAGGACGTGATGGCCGAGGACGCTATGGCCGGGGCAGGCGTGTCGATCTCGGCATCGGAGGCATAGGCTTCCTCGACGATTTGCGCGGATTCATCGCGCTTGAGCGATTCGAAGGCGTTGAACACCTTGCGGCAGCGCCCGCACATCACCCGGCCCTGGCGCACATTGAGTTGCTCGGGAAGCACTTTGAAGCGTGCGGCGCAATTGGGACAGGTGGTCAGCAGCATGGCGGGATTCTACCCTGTGCGTACGCCGGCAAGACAAGACCAGCCATCCTCCGAGCGCCAAATCGCGAGATCGAACCAGGGCCGGTAGATGGAGATGATTTCGGCCGCCTGGTCGTCTAGGATACCCGCCAGGGCGAGGCGGCCGCCGGCGCGGGTGTGTGCGGCCAGCAGCGGCGCAAGCACCCGCAGCGGATTGGCGAGGATGTTAGCGACCACCACGTCGCCTACGTCGTCGAACTCCGCCTCGCTGTCGCGAAAGTCTGCCGTTACCGCGTTCTGCACGGCGTTGAAGCGAGCGGTTGCTACGGCGCCCGGATCGATGTCGACGCCAAGCGCTGCGCGCGCGCCGAGCTTCATGGCCGCAATGGCCAGGATGC
>CAZCKI010000373.1:0-3749 GCA_964498815.1 uncultured Burkholderiales bacterium | reverse complement strand
GGCGCGTTGTTGGCGGCGATGTGCACCACCACCGACAGCGGCAGCTCGGGCTCGAAGGCGTCGGCGGTGATCAGCGTGACTTCCTTCAGATTCTCGTCGAACTTGGAACCGTTGGTCGACGAATCCCATTTCAAAATGAAGTTGGTGGTCGGCACCAGCTGGATCTTGCCGGCGTAGGAATTGAAGGCGTACTTGCCCGGCGGCAGCACGTCCTTCCAGACGCCGCGATTGCCTTTGTCGACCAGCGAACCGTGGTTGAACGATTCGGCCGAAACGTCCACACCGGCAGGTCCCGTGTAGGACACCACCACGCCGACGAAGCCGACCGGGATCACCGTCTTGGGGATGAACTCGACCGTGGCGAACAGGCGGTTGATGTAATAAGTGCCTTCCACCAGCACCTGAAATTGCCTGCCCCGGCAACCCATCGCCTTGAGGAACTCCTCGGGCTCCTGGAAGGAGTTGTGATAGTGCGCCTGCCCGCGGTTGCTGCCGACTTCGGCGGCGATCAATTCGCCGGAAGGCATGGCGGGGCCGTCGTGCACCGTCACCACCGCGAGGCGGTCGCGCACGATCAGTTCGTCGCCCTGCTGGCGCGCTTCCTCGCGCACGACCACCGGCTCGAAGGCTTTGCGCTCGTCGAGCACACGCCGCATCTGCTTGTAGTACTCGGCGTCTTCCTTGGTCAGCGCCAGCGCGTAGGTGCTGTCCGAGGTCATCACCACGAACTGCACCGGGTTCAGCATATGCGTGCCTTCGCGCAGGATCTTGCGTTGCGGACCCTTCTGCCCGCCGGCAAAATTGCCGCGCTCGTCGCGGCGCAGGAACTCGTGGATATTGGTGAAATCGCTGAACTCGGCGTTGGAGGCGAGCGTCTGCCCCGGCGGCAGGTCGCGACCGTCGCGCGCGAACACGTAACCCAGCGTCCCCTGCGTGACCGCGATCATCGACACGATGTGCACGCGATACTGGAACGGGAAAAAGAAATGGAAGCCGCCGCGCAGCAGGTTCGGCTGGAAACCCGCTTCCGAACCGAAGCTCAGGAGACCACGCTCGACCGAACCGGACAGCGACCACAGTTTCTCGACGACACCGATGCGGTCGTTCGGGATGTAGCGCACCAGGCCCGCAAAGCGCATCAGCAGCGACACAATTATGATAACGACGATCGCCGCCATAAGAAAGCCAAGCAGGCTGGACGGGAACAGATCAAGAAGTGCGGCCATGGAGACTCCTCGGTGGGCTCAACATTCTGGTGGGAAAGCGGTGAGGTGCGATGGGTAGTTATTGTTGGTGATTGCGGGTGCTATTTTGGCAGCAAATTGGGGAATCGCGCGGATATCAAACTGTGCGAAGTCAAATTCCCAGCCCTTCTCAATTGAGTTTTTGACTGGCAGGCATCAAAGGAACAACTACCCCATCCTTTGCCGCCACCCATACCAATTCATTGGGCACAGGCCATAGATCGGACGCCATGGAATCCTGTATGGAAACTACCCAAACCCATCCGCCATGCCGAATGTCACGACCATCCGCATGTGCGCGAGATAGCTCAATTACGCGACCGTAGTAGCGATTACCAGTTCGCCGTGTCGCGCTGAGTGCGCGCGATATTGCGGCTTCCTCTGTGCGAACAAGGTCTGTCGCCGATAGTCCATGACCAAGTTTGTACCACATCATTTGGTCCTCAGCGATCGCCGACTCCGACCAAATAGCGGCCAAACCAAGCAATGAGATGAATGCAAGAATTTTCAAGTACACAAACGCTCTCCTCGATTTCCTCGGCTCAATGATCATCTCTCATATCTAGTCACAACTGCTTTTAGGTCGCGTAACCAAATCTGGCCCAGGCCCCAATGTTGCTATGCAGCCCGCCCGGTCTTCACAAAATCAAGCGAAGCCTGAAACAATTCCACGTCTTTCTCATAGTCGCTCGCCAGTTCGCGATCGATCTGCACCCACTCCCGCGTACTGCGCATGCCGCCGGGTTGAAAGGGACTCACGTTTTCGCGGGAGAACTGCAGCTCGGTCGCGGTGGCGACCGGCAGGCGCAGGCCGATCCCGGTGCCGCTGATGCAGGCGAACATCTTGTCGCTGACGAAGTAGGCGTCGAGGCCGTTGATCTTTTTGCCGACGACGCCCGGGAGCTTTAGAAGCAAAGCGTCGATTTGTACCTTGCGGCTGGATTCTGGGGTTTCAGGTTTCAAGGGTTTCCCTGCGACTAAAGGAGTTGGAATTGTTTTTCATCGCGCTTACACGCCAGACTCGACGCTCACGGGCTTCAGAATGATCGCCCATCCACCGGCACCCTCTTGAGCGACGACAATTCCACCCCTTCCAGGCAGCGCACATTGACCGCTGCCGTAGCTGCCCCGGAACGGTCTTTGCCAAACCCGAATGGAGCGCAGCCGCATTTCGGACAAAAATGATGCTGGATGACGTGCTTGTTGAAGGTGTAGGTGCCCAGCTTTTCCTCGCCGGTCAGCAGCTTGAGCTGCGGGCGCGGCATGAACCACAACAAATAGCCCTTGCGGCTGCAATGCGAACAATTGCACTCCATGGCCTGTTCCAGAGTGCCCTCGACTTCGAAGGATATTTCCCCGCAGTGACAGCTGCCTTTGTAGTTCATGTGCTCGCTCCATGGGCATCCGAGTCGAGACTTGCAACGCAGAAACCATCGTGCAAGACCGTTCAAGAACATATGATAACGAAAGTCCGGACTCTGCCCGTGTTGTCGAACCGGAATCAACAGTGGCAATATGGCAATGCCATTTTGCAAGACCTGCCCCAACGGTTATGAAATATGGCTTCGAAGGAATAAACAGGAGAAATCCATGATGCAAATCGCTTTGGGCGTTATTGCCGGATTTTTTGCTTGGATGATCGCGTGGGTCGGAAGCGAGAAGATCGTTTCGCTCATTTGGCCGAAGGGATTCGGCGTGCATCAACAAGCATTCCAGGCGGCCCTCATCGCCAAGGACCGTCAGTTCAGGGCAAATACGACGATGCTTCTCGTGCATCTCGTCCTCGTTCCCATCGTCTCGGTGCTGGCCGGATTTCTGGCCGCGTGGATCGCCGGCGAAAACCTGCGCACGCCGCTGGTCCTTGCCTTCGTGCTGCTAGCCCTGGGTGTACTGAAGGCGGTCATGTCCTGGCGGAATGTTTCCCTTTGGTATCACATCATCTTTACGGTGCTGCTATTTTCAATGACGTTTCTGGGCGGTAAGCTGTAAACCACCGCCTAGGAGAAAAGAAATAAGGATTGGGCTCTGGTCTTGCGAGATCGCCTCAGCTTTGACAAATGCGATATTGAAAGACCTGACGCTGCCAGCTCCCCATACGTCCTAAAGTAAATAGGAATCGTTCATACGCGCATCCGGTTTGTATCGCGCTTCAACGAACACGATTTCGTCCGCTTCCTTTTCCAAATTCTCGATACGGTCAAGTGCAGAATTAATTTTTTCGCATTGACTCAAACTAAAATAAAATCGGTGTGCTTCAAAGTACTTGCGGATTTTACGGTATTCGCTAGATGTCGCTTTCTCAATTGTAAAAACAGCGTCGTCTAGGTCAGACCGACGAACTTGCGGACGCGGCGTCGGAATTATGTCCACCGTTTCGTCGTCCGAAATCACAATTGCTAGGCGTACGGCACTAGCATTGACATATCGAAGACCGGAATTCAGTCGCGAACCGCGGGATGGCGTACATTCCTCGTTGGCCATCCCATCTAGGATTACACCAATCGC
>CAZCKI010000372.1:0-3758 GCA_964498815.1 uncultured Burkholderiales bacterium | reverse complement strand
GCTCGAAAGCTGGATCATCTCCATGCTTGCGTCAGGGAGTTCGAAGGATGGTGCGGCTGTGCCAACCTGCAACATTTTCGAGTGGTCGTCGGTGGATTTCGTGGAAGAAGTTTTTCGCTAACCGTGCCGGCAAGTAACAAGGCGGTTTGATTCTATCCTATTTTTATTTTTGCAACGCAATACTTGGAAGCCCAATTCATGTCGCAAAAAAAACTGCTGGGCGGACTCAGCGCGGCACGCTTCTTGCGCGAGCATTGGCAGAAGAAGCCGCTGCTGATTCGCGGTGCCTTCGCGCCCGGATTCGAGCCGCTCACCAAACGAGAAGTCTTCACCTTGGCAGCGCGCGACGAAGCCGAGAGCCGGTTGATTTCACGGCGCGGACGGCGCTGGGAATTGCAACACGGCCCGATCGGAAAACGCGACATCGCGGCGGTCGGCGATGCGCCGTGGACCATTTTGGTGCAGGACGTGCAGCACTTTTCGGCGGAAGCGCGCCAATTGCTGCACCATTTCGATTTCATCCCGCGCGCGCGGGTCGATGACCTGATGGTGAGCTACGCGGTGGACGGCGGCGGGGTTGGCCCGCACCTCGATTCCTACGACGTGTTCCTGTTGCAGGGCATGGGCCGGCGCCGCTGGCGCATTTCGTCACCAGCCGACACGACACTGGTGCCGGACGCGCCAGTCAAGATCCTGTCGAAGTTTCGCGCCGAGCAGGAATGGATACTGAACCCCGGCGACATGCTCTACCTGCCGCCGGGGGTGGCGCACGAAGGGGTTGCGCTAGGCGAATGCCTTACCTGGTCGATCGGCTTTCGCGCGCCGACGGCCGCCGAGCTGAATGCCGCATTCATGGATTTCCTGCGCGACGAGGTGGTCCCCGCCGGCCAATTCATCGACCCGGAGCTGGCGCCGGCTGTGCAACCGACGCTGATCGACGCCCGGCTTACCAAAAAGATGACGGCGCTGCTGGCCCCGGTGGCGCGCGCCGCGCGCGATCCGGCGATGCATCGTAAATTTCTCGGCTGCTACCTCACCGAACCCAAGGCGCACGTACTGTTCGAGCCACCCGAAAAGGCGCTCACTGCGGCTGCGTTTCGAAAGGACGCTGCTCGCCACGGTATTGCCCTCGACGGTCGCTCGCGCTTGCTGCACGACAAGGACCGCTTCTACCTCAACGGCGAAGCGCTGGACATCGCCGGCGCGGACCGCGACGCATGGCGCACCCTGGCGATCGCGCGCAGCTTGTCAGGCGCGGCGCTATCTGGAAAGATGCAGGCATCCGGCCTGGCCGCGCTGCACGACGCCTACCGCGCCGGGTACTTGCACCTAAATTCTTAGCCAAGGAAACTCTGAATACCTTGTCATTCCGGCGAAAGCCGGAATCCAGAGACTCTGAAGTCGTGATTCTTAACGGCACTGGATACCGGCCTTCGCCGGTATGACAGTTTCTAAAGACTTGCTTAGCCCTTCTCCAATAAAAAGCATGACGACACCGGAAATCGCACCCGTATACCGCTTGATGGAATCACAGGTCGAGGCGAAGAGCGCCATCGACGAGGTGATCGCACTGACCTCGCGCGAATTGCGCGTGTTCGACGTGTCGGCCACGGCCTTGCGCGAGCGCGATTTCGGCCGGCCGGAGCGGATCGAGGCGATCCGGCAAAAATTGCACGGCGACCGCAATCACCGGCTGCGCGTAGTGTTGCACGACCTGGAGCAGATCGCATCCGAGTTGCCGCGCCTCATTACCCTGTTGGGCCAGTATTCGGGACAGATCGCCGTCCATCGCACCGTCGGCGTGGCGCGCGAAGCCATGGACCCGCTGGTGATCGGCGATACCGCCCACTTCTGGCACCGCCTGTACGTCGATCACCCGCGCTCTGTCGTGAGCCTGCACGACGAAATGGCGGTGCAACCGCTGCTGGAGCGTTTCGAGCAGATCTGGGAAAGCTCGGAACTCGCCTTGTCCGGCGGGACACTGGGCTTGTAAGACGGCAGACCGTTCCCGCGCCGCTTCGAGCAGGATATGAAAGCTATCCTTGGTCGGGCAATATAAAAGGCTGAAACACAGAGGGCACAGAGACCACAGAGAAGGCTTCTGTTGCCTTGGCCTTTCTCTGTGGTCTCTGTGCCCTCTGTGTTTCAAAGCCTTTGACTTCGCGGGCAAATCGAGATGCCCGCCCCCACAAGCAGACCGCGGCGTAGGTTGTGCGCTGCACCAACTAGGTGCTATACTGTTGGGTCGGTCGAAACAGCGCTTAGCAACACTCGCGGTATGCCGATATCAGGCTCCACGAAGACGGCTGGAAAGTCACGAAAGCCGATAAAAATTTTGATCAAAATTTTTCCACTCAAGGGACGTTACATGAACAAGTCAATTCTCATCGCTGCAATCCTCGCCACCGGCCTCGCTGCCTGCGGCAAAGAAGAACCGAAACCCGCTCCGGCACCCGCTCCGGCACCGAAGGTTGAAGCTGCTCCGGCCGCTGCTCCCGCCGCTGCCCCGACCGCCGACGCCGCCAAGCCCGCCGACGCTGCTGCTCCCGCCGCCGCTCCGGCTGCCGGCGCTGCTCCCGCCGCCGCTGCTCCGGCTGCTGCTGCTCCCGCCGCTCCGGCTGCTGCTGCTCCGGCCGCCAAGGCTCCGGAAGCCGCCAAGCCGGCTGCCAAGGCCGCCGAAGCACCGAAGAAGTAATTTTTCTTCCGCAACAGAAAACGCCGACCTTCGGGTCGGCGTTTTTTTTGCTTGTCGTTTGACGTCCGGCAACGCATGTTGCACTGCCGCATGGCACGCACGGCAACAGTCTGTACCATAGCGCCACCACCCGAGAGCTAACCCGGGTGAACAGGTCCCTGGAGGTACGTTTGAAGCCCACCGATGTGAGCCAGCCCGGTTACTTTCACAAAGTCGTCGATTGCCAATGGGCCTGTCCCGCCCACACTCCCGTACCCGAATACATCCGCCTGATCGCGGCCGGTCGCTACGGCGACGCGTACATGATCAATTGGGAATCGAATGTGTTCCCCGGTATCCTCGGCCGCACCTGCGACCGCCCCTGTGAGCCGGCCTGCCGGCGCGGGCGCGTCGAGGAAGACAACCTCGCCAAGCCGGAGCCGGTGGCGATCTGCCGTCTTAAACGTGTAGCGGCCGACCTTAAGGAAGACATCCGCGACCGCCTGCCCAGGCCCGCGACCCAGCAGAACGGCAAACGCGTCGCCTGCATAGGCGCCGGCCCGGCCGCCCTGACGGTGGCGCGCGACCTGCTGCCGCTCGGCTATCACGTCACCATTTTCGACGGCGATGCACGTGCCGGCGGCATGATACGCACGCAGATCCCGCGCTTTCGCCTGCCCGAATCGGTGATCGACGAGGAGGTGGGTTACATCCTCGATCTCGGCGCCGACTTTCGCGCGGGGACCCGCGTCGATAGCCTCAAGTCGCTGCTCGCCGAAAACTTCGACGCCGTGTTCGTGGGCTCGGGTGCTCCGCGCGGCCGCGACCTCGACATCCCCGGCCGCAAGGAAGCCGCCGCCAATATTCACATCGGCATCGACTGGCTGTCCTCGGTGTCTTTCGGCCACATCGAAAAAATCGGCAAGCGCGTCATCGTCTTGGGCGGCGGCAACACCGCCATGGACTGCTGCCGCTCCTCGCGCCGCCTCGGCGGCGAGGATGTGAAGGTGATCGTGCGTTCGGGCTTCGAGGAAATGAAGGCCTCGCCCTGGGAAAAGGAAGACGCCCAGCACGAGGGCATCCC
>CAZCKI010000371.1:0-3795 GCA_964498815.1 uncultured Burkholderiales bacterium | reverse complement strand
CGCTGGTCTATCGTTTCGAGCGCATGAACAACGAAATCAAGATGGGCGCCCAGCTGACCGTGCGCGAAGGGCAGATGGCGGTGTTCATCAACGAAGGCCAGTTGGCCGACGTGTACAAGCCCGGCATGTACACGCTCACCACGCAGAACATGCCGATACTCGCGACCCTGAAGGGTTGGAAATACGGCTTCGAGTCACCCTTCAAAGCGGAAATCTATTTCGTCAACACCCGCAAGTTCACCGACTTGAAATGGGGCACCCCGGGCCCGGTGACGATGCGCGACAAGGAATTCGGCATCGTGCGTGCGACGGCCTTCGGCATCTACTCGATCCGCGTCTCCGACCCCGGTATTTTCATCAAGGACATCTCCGGCACCGAAGGCCGCTTCACCACCGAGGAAATCCAGGAAAACCTGCGCGGCAAGATCGGGCTTCGCATCAAGGAAGTGATGCCCGAATTGGGTCTCGCCATCATCGACCTGGAAGCCAAGGTATCGGTGATCGGCCAGATGCTGAAAGAGCGCATCGGCCCCGACTTTTCCGCGATGGGTCTGGAACTGGTCGAAGTGCAGGTACAGGACATCGGGCTACCCGAAGAAGTGGAAAAGGCCATCGACAAGCGCGGCGCCATCGCCGCCATCGGCAATCTGCAGGCCTATACGCAATACGAAACCGCGAGTTCCATCCACGACGCCGCCAGCAATCCCAACAGCGCGGCAGGCGCCGGTATGGGCCTCGGCGCGGGTTTCGCCATGGGCGGCAATATGGCCGCGCAAGTGGCGGGCGCCATGTCCGGAGGGGCGGCAGCACCGCCGCCGCCGCTGCCGACCGCGATCGCTTTTCACATCGCCGTCAACGGCGCGCAAGCCGGACCCTTTGACCTGATCGCCCTGCAATCGCAGGTCGCCAACGGCGCGCTGAAACGCGATTCGCTGGTGTGGAAGGCGGGCATGGCGCAGTGGGTCGCTGCATCCACGGTGCCTGAGCTCACGGGCCTGTTCGCCGACCTTCCGCCGCCACTGCCGCCTGGTTAATCGACCCAAGGACTCCCTCCCCTGCATGCAGGGGAGGGCCGGGGCGGGGTTGCTTGCACCGGGATGACGTGGGCGAGCAATAAGATCAAAAGCTTCAACACAGAGACACAGAGAGCACAGAGAAAGCATGAATAAGAATTGCATTTCCTCTGTGTCTTCTGTGTTTCAAACGCTTTTCCAATATTCAAACTCATGACCATCATCGTTAGAGCCGTAGAACCAGACGACTTTGAGGGCATCCGTGAAACGATGTCGCAGCCGCTCGCGCAGGCAAATACCCTGCAGTTGCCGATGCCTTCGGTCGAAATGTGGCGTAAGCGCCTCGCCGACCCGCAGCCCGACCACAAGTCGCTGGTGGCCTGGCTCGACGGCAAGATCGTCGGCAATGCCGGCATTCATCCCACCGGCCCGTCGCTGCGTCGCCGCCACGCTTTCGCCATCGGCATGGCCGTGCACGATGCCTACCACCGTCGCGGTGTCGGTTCCGCATTGATGGCGGCGATCGTCGACCTCGGTGAAAACTGGATGCAGGCCACCCGCCTGGAGTTGACGGTGTATACCGAAAACGAAGGCGCCATCGCGCTCTACAAAAAATTCGGCTTCGAGATCGAAGGCACGCTGCGCCGCTACGCGATGCGCGACGGCGTCTATGTCGACTCTTACACTATGGCTAGATTGAAAAAATAAACTACCAAGGACTGCCCTCTCCCCGTCCCTCTCCCGCGCGCGGGAGAGGGTGGCCGCACGGCCGGGAGAGGGGAAACCAAACATGGAAAATCCCAACGCCTCGCAAACCACCCTCGACAATATGACCGACAAGGTGCACGCCTTTCCGTGCACCTCGTGCGGCGCCAAGCTCTCGTTTGCACCCGGCAGCAAGACGCTGAAATGTCCCTACTGCGGGGCCGCCAACGACATCCCCGACACCGACGAGACCGTCGAGGAGATGGACCTCGAAACCTGGCTCACCCGGATCGAGGCCGAGCACGAAACCCACGAGCAGGAACACCTGAAGTGCAAGAACTGCGGCGGTGAGCAGACGCTGCCCGCCAACCTGTTCGCCAGCGCCTGCATTTTTTGCGGCACTGCCATCACTTCGCAAGGTTATGCGCAGCGCGCCATCAAACCGAAAGCGCTGGTGCCGTTCAAGATCACCAAGCTGCAGGCGCAGGACAAGTGGCGGACGTGGATCCGCGGCCTGTGGCTGGCGCCCTCCAAGTTAAAGGAGTTCGCGCAGGGCGACGGCGGCATCAAGGGCCTTTACGTGCCGTACTGGACCTACGACGCGCAGACCGACAGCATCTACACCGGCCAGCGCGGCGACGACCGCACCGAACGCTACGAGACCACCAACTCCAACGGCGAACGCGTCACAGAATCGCGTACCGTCACCTACTGGAGCAACGTTTCCGGCAGCGTTTCGTTTTTCCACGACGACGTGCTGGTCTCGGCCAGCAAGACCGCCTTCGGTGCCAACAACGAGCAAAGCAGCGTGCCCTTGCCCGGAATGTTCAACCACGAGCTGCACACCTGGAGCACCAAGGCACTGATCCCCTACCAGGACGACTACATCGCCGGCTTCCAGGCCGAGGCCTACCAGATCGGCCTGAAGGACGGCTTCGGCATCGCCAAGCAGGAGATCGACGCCAAGGTGCAGGAATTGGTGTGCGAGGATATCGGCGGGGATCACCAGCGCATTTCTTCTTTGAATACCCGCTATAGCCACCTGACCTTCAAGCACATACTGTTGCCGATGTGGGTTTCGGCTTATTTGTTTGGGGGGAAGACTTTTCGGTTTGTGGTGAATGGGCAGACGGGGGAGGTGCAGGGGGAGTCGCCTAAGTCGGGGTGGAAGGTGTTCTTCCTGGTATTGGGGATTGTGGCGGCGGTGTTGATTGTGTTGATGTTGGCGGGGACGAAGCACTAGTCCTATTAATTCGCGCGTACATCAACGATGTGTGAGCAATTGAGTGGGCTGGCTCCTTCCCTCGCGTCGCGGGGGAAGGGTGGGATGGGGGTAAGTACAAAAGGCCGACACCATCTTTTCGCCGCGTTGCCGGGGCTTGCCCGGCGGCAACCTACTTTCTTTGCTTCGCCAAAGAAAGTAGGCAAAGAAAGGCGACCCCAGGTTCGCCGCCGCCCTACGGGCGGTTCCCTGCGTTACTCGGAACGACAGGCCGCTGCGGAACTCGCGGCTCGTGGGTCTGCCGTCGCAAAAAGGCTTCAGTCGGTGCTCGCCACTCAGACAATCCTCGCGGACGGCCCCTGTCGTTCCCGCGTTACTCGGCGACTCTCATGGGGACCCCGGTCAGGCCGCCACCGTCATTCCAGCGAATACAGGAATCAGACGTCGTGCATCCGCAAACTCAGAAATAGCACGACGACTAGTCACTTTTCTTGCTTTGACAAAAAGTGTATATAAACATTTCCCCCTGCCCATGAGGTACGGTCATGAATGCAACCGAGATTGAACAAGTAGCGAAGCTGATATCGCAAGCGCAATTGCATGAGAACCTTGCTTACCACTTAGCTTTTATAGCAGTGATTGTCGTGGCAGCAGCAGCCGCTTCTTATCTTGGCGCATTTTTCAGAATGCGCGGTGAGACTGATGCGCGAAAAAGAGACCAGAAGTTCATAGTTGACGAATTAAAGTTGACCACGGACGCGCTTGAAAAAATAAGAATGAAAATTGGCTTTGCGGACTGGCAGGAGAAAGAGGTATTGCAAACGAAGAGAAAAAAACTTGAAGATATTGTGGAAG
>CAZCKI010000370.1:327-3798 GCA_964498815.1 uncultured Burkholderiales bacterium | reverse complement strand
TATCACCAAAAGATGGTCTCGGCCGCCAACGACTACTGGATGCCGATGGACCAGTACATCGGCGGCATCACCCATGCGGTGCTGCATCTTTTGTACGCGCGCTTCTGGACCAAGGTGATGCGCGACATGGGCATGTTGAAGTTCGACGAGCCCTTCACGAATCTCTTGTGCCAGGGCATGGTGCTGAACCACATCTATTTCCGTAAAGGCGAGAAGGGCGGCATCGAATATTTCCCGCCCGACGATGTCGAGACGCTGATGGATGCGGCCGGCAAGCCGGCGGCTTATCGTCTCAAGTCTGACGGCTCAGCGGTGCAGTACGACGGCGTCGGCACCATGTCGAAATCGAAGCTGAACGGTGTCGATCCGCAGGAAATGATCGACCACTACGGCGCCGATGCGGCGCGCCTGTTCGTCATGTTCGCAAGTCCGCCGGAGCAGACCATCGAGTGGTCCAGCGCCGGCGTGGAAGGCGCGCAGCGCTTTTTGCGGCGCGTATGGGCGTTCGCGCATACGCACGCCGATGCCTTGCGCGCGCCGGCAACCCTTGACACGACGCGCTTGAGCGCTGACGAAAAGGCATTGCGCCACCTGATCCATTCCACGCTGCAACAGGCGAGCTTCGATTACGGCCGCCTGCAATACAACACGGTGGTGTCGGCTTGCATGAAAATGCTCAACGCGCTGGAGTCGAATCGCGCGCTGTCGGTTGCGGTGTTGCGCGAGGGCTATACGATCCTGTTGCGGGTGCTGTATCCCGTGTGCCCGCACATCACCTGGCAGATCTGGAATACGCTCGGCTGCCCGGCAACGATGGGCGACCTGCTTGAGGCCGCCTGGCCTGAACCGGACCCGGCCGCGCTGGAGCAGGATGAAATCGAATTGGTGGTGCAAGTCAACGGCAAATTGCGCGGGCACATTCGCGTGCCGAAAGCCGCCGCGAAGGATGCCATAGAGAAAATGGCGCTGGCCGATGAAGGTGTGGCACGCCACACCGAAGGCAAACCGATCAAGAAGATTATCGTTGTCCCCGGAAAGCTGCTCAATGTCGTCGTCTAATCGATTCGGCATCACTCTGCTGCTGGCCGTCAGCGCAATGCTGGCCGGCTGCGGCTTCCAGTTGCGCGGCTCCTACGAGCTGCCGTACAAGAGCGTCTTTGTCGCAGCACCGGGTACATCGCAGGTGGCGGCCAGCATCCGGCGCGAGCTCATCAACAACAACACCCCGATCGCAACCGCCGAAACGGCGGAAGCGCGCATCGTCATCAGCGAAGAGCGGCGCGACAAGCAGATCCTGTCGCTGTCGGGCGCGGGCCGCGTCAAGGAATACACCTTGCGCATGCTGGTCAACTACCAGGTGGTCGATAAGGGAGGCCGCGTGCTGATTCCCACCAGCGAAATCCAGTTGACGCGCATCCTCGGTTACGACGACACCAAGGTGATCGCCAAGCAGCAGGAAGAGGCGCTGCTGTATTCCGACATGGAACGCGATGTGGTCGGCCAGATCATCCGGCGCATGATCGCGATCCGCAAGACGGCCTGACTGCCGCGCATGCGTCTATCCGCAGAACAGTTCGTCGAGCGGCCGCCCAAGGCGTTGTCCGGCATCTACGTCATCCACGGCGCCGAACCGCTGGCGGCGCTGGAAGCGGCGGATCTGTTTCGCGAACTGGCGCGCGCCGGCGGTTACGTCGAGCGCGAGGTGTTTACGGCGGAAGCCAATTTCGATTGGGGCCGTCTCGCCGCAGCCGGCAGCGCGCTGTCGCTGTTCGCCACCCAGCGCATGATCGAAATCCGCCTGCCCACCGGCAAGCCCGGCCGTGAAGGCTCCGCCGCCATCGAAAGCTATTGCCAGCGTCCGCCTGAAGACACGCTCACCCTGGTAACGCTGCCGGAGATCGACTGGCAAGGCAAGCAGACCAAGTGGTTCACGGCGCTGGAGAAAACGGCGACGATGATCGAAGCAGGCGCCGTCGAGCGCGCGCAATTGCCGCGCTGGCTGGCGGGCCGCCTGTCGCGCCAGCAGCAAAGCTGCAATGCCGCCGCGCTCGAATTCCTGGCCGACCGCGTCGAAGGCAATCTGCTGGCGGCGCGCCAGGAAATCCAGAAGCTCGCTCTGCTGCGCCCGCCGGGTGAAATTTCGCTCGCGGTGCTGGAAGCGTCGGTCGCCAATGTATCGCGCTTCAATCCGTTTCAACTGGTGTCCGCTTTGTACGACGAGGTAGAGGGCGGCAAGGCGGCGCGCATCGCGCGCATGCTCGACGGCTTGAAGGCCGAAGGCGAGGCGCCGCCGCTGATCCTGTGGGTGCTCGCCAACGAAGTGCGCACCCTGCTGCGCGCGCGCGGCGCCACCCGCGCAGGGCGGCCGCCGCCGCCATCGAAGGCGCGTGAACTGGAAGCCAACGCGAAGAGGCATAGCGTCAAGGGCCTCGCGCGCCTCAACCAGTTGGCCGCGCGCATCGACCGCATGATCAAGGGCCTCGATGGCGACGACCCCTGGCAGCATCTGTTCCAGCTTGCCTGCGGTGTGGCCGGCGTCAAAGCTACCGTGGCGCGCGCGGAGTGGGCGTGAACGAAGTCGTTGCCGGCAACGCGGGCGATGTCGCGGCCTATATGCGAGACGTAGGTGCGGCGGCACGCGCGGCGGCGCCGCTGCTGGCGCGCGCCGACAGCGCTGCCAAGAACGCGGCGCTGGTCGCGGCGGCTTCCGCGATTCGCGCCGGCAAGGCTGCCATCCTCGCTGCCAACCGGCGCGATGTGGAACGCGCGCGCGCCGAAAAATTCGACGCCGCGTTCATCGACCGCCTGACGCTCGACGAAACCGCGATCGAAGCGATGGCGGCTGGGTTGCTGGCGGTCGTCGCCTTGCCCGATCCAATCGGCAGCATCAGCGAAGTGCAGCGACGTCCCAGCGGCATCGAAGTCGGTCGCATGCGTGTACCGCTGGGTGTAGTCGGCATGATTTACGAATCGCGCCCCAACGTCACCGCCGACGCGGCGGCGCTGTGCTTGAAGTCGGGCAATGCCTGTATCCTGCGCGGCGGCTCGGAAGCGCGCGACAGCAACCGCGCCATCCACGCCGCCATGGTGACCGGACTGCGCAGCACGGGACTGCCGGCGGCCGGTGTGCAACTGGTCAACACGACCGACCGCGCGGCGGTGGGCGAAATGCTGCGCATGAAAGGCGTGATCGACGTCATCATCCCGCGTGGCGGCAAAAGCCTCACCTCGCGCATCGCCGAGGAAGCGAAGATCCCGGTGATCAAGCATCTCGACGGTGTCTGCCACGTATATATCGACGATGGCGCCGATCTGGATATGGCGGTTGCCATCGCGGACAACGCCAAGACCCAGCGCTATTCACCCTGCAACACCATGGAAACGCTATTGGTGGCGAACCGCGTCGCCGCCGAATTCCTGCCGCGTATCGGCCGCATTTACGCCGACAAGCAAGTGGAAATGCGCGTCTGC
>CAZCKI010000370.1:0-317 GCA_964498815.1 uncultured Burkholderiales bacterium | reverse complement strand
GCGTCTGCGAGCGCAGCAAAGCGATTCTCGTGGCCGCAGGCATCGCCACCGTCGATGCCGCCGAAGCCGACTGGTTCGAGGAATACCTGGCGCCGATCGTCGCCATCCGCGTAGTCGACGATCTCGATGCGGCGATCGCGCACCTGGCGCACTACGGCTCGCAGCACACCGACGCGATCATTACGCGAGACCAGGCGCGCGCCGAACGCTTCCTGCGCGAAGTCGATTCGAGCTCGGTGATGGTGAATGCCTCGACCCGTTTCGCCGATGGTTTCGAATACGGACTCGGCGCGGAAATCGGCATTTCGACCGACAAG
>CAZCKI010000369.1:0-3798 GCA_964498815.1 uncultured Burkholderiales bacterium | reverse complement strand
GTCGTCGTGTCCGCGCAGGCCAGGGTCTTGCCGCAATTCAATGCGCTCGACAACGCGCGCCCGGCCGGCGAGGCGCTGCAGGCGGCACGAATCGGCGCTGTCGCGGAAACGCATACCGAGGAGCGTCTCGGTTTGACCAATTTCGTAACCTTCCGGCCGTCGACAGCCTCCACGGCGGAATCGCTCGCGGCGATGGCAACGGGTCCGGAGGCAGCGGCGCGGCGACACCTGAAATCGGTCGCAAATTTATACCGCGCGTCCGCCGGTGATGTCGATGCGGCACTGCTGCATCACGTCGAGCCCCTGTACAACGGCGCGCAGCTCGTCAAGTTCACGGCCGCCGTCGACGGCGTGGAAATCTTTCGCGAAACTGCGACCGTGCTGATGGACAGCAATATGCAAGCGCTCGCCATCAACGGCTATTTGGGTGCCACTCCGGCCGGCAGCTCGTCCACCTCTTCGCTATCGGCTTCGACGGCGGCGCCGTCGTTCCAGCTCACGCCGCAACAGGCGATCGCCACCGCGCTGGCCGACTACGGCTTTACCCCGGGCGTTTCCAACTCGGTCGCGCGACTGACCCAGAACGGAAAGTCCATCGCGTTGAAAGCGAGCGTCTCATCAGCGGAGCCCGCCAACCCCTACGACTATTTCACGCTGCCGCCCGATATCGTCGGAGCCGATGGCGCGCGCATGGCCGAACCCGCCCGCGTGAAGCCGGTATGGTTCCGCCTGCCGACAGGCCTGGTGCCGGGCTACTACATCGAATTGCAAATGGCCGACCGCGGTGCTTCCGCCAGCGACTATTTCAGCTATGTGATCGCGGCAGACGACGGTCGCCTCTTGTTCCGCAACGACCTGTCCGCCGATGTCGCGTTTACTTATCGGGTCTGGGCGGAAAGTGGCGGCATCAACCTGCCGCTGCCGGGACCCACCGGGCGCAACGCTTTCCCGCACCCGACCGGCAACAACGACGGCTTCCAGGCTGCCTTCATCCCGCCCAACGACATCACGCTGCAAAACGGCCCCATCTCCACCAACGATCCCTGGCTGTCGCCGACGGCCACCATGACCATCGGCAACAACGTCGAAGCCTGGGCCAATCTGTCCGCGCCCGCCGCCGTGCCGCCGGCCACCACGCCACCGGCGGACGTGTTTGAAGCGGCCGCCCACGAGTGCACCATGAACGTGAGCGAGCCGGGCGATTTCCACGCCTGCATCTCGGGCGCCAACGCGTTTCAATATACCTACGATACTTCGCTGGGCGCGCAGGCCAACAAGTTCCAGTCGGTGGCGGCGGTGGTCAACCTGTTCTACCTGAACAATTGGTTGCACGACTGGTACTACGACGCCGGCTTCAAGGAAATCAACGGCAATGCGCAGGACAGCAACTATGGCCGTGGCGGATTCGGCAACGATTCGATCAAGGCGCAGGGACAGGACGTATCCGACTTTAACAACGCCAACATGTCCACGCCGTCCGACGGTGCGCGGCCACGCATGCGCATGTACATTTTCAAAGGCGCCGGTGCAGCCATCGTGTCTGCGGCGTCTCTGAACAGTACCGCCGGTACCGCCGGCTTCGGTCCGTCGAATTTCAGTTTGAGCGGTCCGATGGTGCTCGCCAACGATGGCGTCGACCCGACCAGCGACGCCTGCGAGACGCTGACCCCGCCGCTGGTCCCGCCCCCGCCGCCGCCCCTGACTGGAAAAATCGTCATCATCGATCGCGGTGGTTGCAATTTCAAATTCAAGGCGGTCAATGCACAGACGGCGGGTGCGATCGGCGTCATCATCGTCAACAATGTCTCGCCGGGGGTGAGCGGTATGAGCGACGACGGCACCGCCGACGTCGTGACCATTCCGATACTGATGGTCTCTCAAGCCGATGGCGCCACGATGAAGGCCGCATTGCCGGCCAATGCCACGCTGCGCCGCGTTAGTAGTGGCGTCGATCGCGACGGCACTATCGAAAACACCATCATCGCGCACGAGTGGGGCCACTACATCAGCAACCGCCTCATCAACGACGCCAACGGCATCACCGCCAGCCAGTCGCGCGGCCTCGGCGAAGGCTGGGCGGATTTCCACGCCATGCTGCTGGAGGTGAAAGCGCAGGACTTGCAGGTAGCTGCGAACGCCAATTTCAACGGTGTTTACGCGCTCGCCTCCTACGTTTTCGACGGGCCGCAGATCGCCGGACTCACCTTCAGCAACGCTTACTACTACGGCATTCGGCGTTATCCGTATTCCACCGACATGAGCAAGAACCCGCTCACCTTCAAGCATATCCAGACCTCGGTGGCTCTGCCTTCCACGCCGCCACCCTCGTCTACCGGCGATAACGCGGAAGTGCACAACACCGGCGAAGTGTGGGCCTCGATGCTGTGGGGCTGCTATGCATCGCTGCTGCGCGATTCCGCGCGTCTTACTTTCGCGCAAGCACAGGACCGCATGAAGCGCTACCTCGTCGCGGCGTACAAACTGACCCCCACCGACCCGACCCTGATCGAAGCGCGCGACGCCCTGTTCGTCGCCATCGGCGCCAACGATGCGACCGACCTGCAGCTTTGCAAGCAGGCCTTCGCGGTGCGCGGCGCCGGCGCCAGTGCGCTTTCGGGTGCGCGCAACTCGTCCACCAATGCCGGCGTGGTCGAGAGCTTTTCCGCGAACCTGAGCGTGCCGGCCCTCACCCGGCGCGGCGGCATTGACATCGACGGTCAGGGCAAGAGCCAGATCGTGGTGCGGAATGCCGTAGGCCAGTTGCAGGCGGGGCGCCTCGTCAACAACGCGCTGGTGTTCACCGCCATCCCCGGCGCCGATCCCGGCACCGGCTATCGCATCCTCGGCGCCGGCGACCTTGCCGGCGACGGCAAGTCCGACCTGTTCTTCCAGGATATTGCTACCCCGGGCGACTTTGGCGACGCATCCACCTTCCTCGATTTCAATCCCGCCAGCCAGCGCCTGCTGCGCACGGTAAAACACGTGTGGGACGTACAAGCCATCGGCGACCTCGACGGCGACGGCTTCGGCGACTTGGTCTGGCGCTACGTGGTGGCCGACTCGCCCGACACCGGCGTTTCGTACATCTGGTTCACCGGTGGCGGCGGTGTCACTAGTGGCTCGAACGTGACGCAGGTTCGCAAACGCGGCGGTGCACCGCTCGACTGGAAACTGCTGGGCGCGCAGGATTTGAACGGCGACGGTGCGGCAGACATGCTCTACCTGAGTCCCGCCAGCCAGTTACGCGTGTTGATGGCGACCCCCGGCCGCACCTGCGCCAACCTGTCCGCAGGCACCGTGCCAAGCGGATACAACGTCCTCAAGTTTGCCGATTTCACCGGCGGCGGGCGCGGCGATCTCTTGGTGCAGGATCCATTGACCGCCATCTTCAAGCTGATTTCGCTGGACGCAAGAGGGCTTTCGCTGCCTCCCTACGCCGGCGCGCCGGATGATCCGAACGCTTCCTGCACCTCTAGCACGCTGACGGTGAATACCACCACCAGCACGATACGAGCTACGGTCTTGTTCTCGACCTACTACGCCAGCGGCGACCTCGATGGCGACGGCGTGTTCGACATCGTCTGGAAAAACGCCGACAACACCCTGACGGTGTGGCTGATGAAACCGAGCGGCACGCCGATCGTGATCAACAATGCGGGGCTGGCGCCTTCGGGGTATGTGCCGATACCGTTGCAATAATCCTTTCGCGTAGATGAATTCGGTCTATGCCAATTGCGGTAGTGTTATGCGGCGAATTGCCAGGCCCGACAACATGCGGCCGGGCAACGTTCGTCAAGG
>CAZCKI010000368.1:0-3804 GCA_964498815.1 uncultured Burkholderiales bacterium | reverse complement strand
CCCAGCCGTAGGCGTGGCCGCCGACGTTCTGGTACACCGGGCAGTGGTTCATGCAGGCGCCGCAGCGGATGCAGCGCAGCATCTCCTTCATATCGCTGCCCACCAGCTTGGTGCGGCCGGCGTCGACCAGCACGATGTGCATCTGCTCCGGTCCGTCGGTCTCGTCGGGCGCCTTCACGCCGGTGGTCAGTGTCAGGTAATTGGCGATCGACTGGCCGATGGCCGAGCGCGGCAGCAAGCGGATCAGCGTCGCGAAATCCTCCAGCGTGGGGATCACCTTTTCGAGACCGGTAATCACGCAGTGGATGCGCGGGATGGTCGTCACCAGGTCGGCGTTGCCTTCATTGGTGACGGTGAGCGTGGTGCCGGTTTCGGCAATGACAAAATTGGCGCCGGAAATGCCCATGTCGGCGGCGAGGAAGCGACCGCGCAGTTCTTCACGCGCTTCCCGTGTCATCGCTGCGATATCGGTCAGTCGCGGCTTGTGATGCGCCGCCACGAACAACTCGGCCACGTCTTCCTTGGTCTTGTGCACGGCGGGCGCCACGATGTGCGAGGGCGGCTCCTTGGCGAGCTGCAGGATGTATTCGCCGAGATCGGTTTCCAGCACCTTCACGCCGATCGCTTCCAGCGCGTCGTTCAGGGCGACTTCCTCGCTCACCATCGACTTCGACTTGGTGACCGCTTTCACATTGTTTTTCAGCGCGATGCCGGCGATGATGGCATTGGCTTCCTCGGCGGTCTCCGCCCAGTGCACTACCGCACCGCGCCGGGTGGCATTCTTCTCGAATTCGATCAGGTAGGCATCGAGATTGGCGATGACGCGGTCGCGCATTTCGGCGGCGTAGGTGCGGATGTCTTCCCAGTTGTCGATCAAGGCGACGCCAGCCGCGCGGCCGTCGACAAACTTGCCCTTGGCTTTTTTCAGCGCATTCTGCAGGACCGGATCGTTGAGCTTCACGCTCGCCGTCTGCTTGAAGAACATGCTCTGCACTTGCATGGCTATTTTCCGCCCGTGCCCACGCTAGTTCCGACCATGCCCGCGGCCACTTCAGCGAAGTGGTACACCTTTGTCTTGTTGTCGCCGTTGCGACGCAAGCGTCCCTCGATGTTAAGCAGGCAACCCAGGTCACCGCCGACGATGGCGTCGGCCCCGCTGGCGGCGATGTTCACGCATTTGTTCTCTGCCATGCGCGTGGAAATCTCGCCAAGCTTGATCGAAAAGGTGCCGCCGAAGCCGCAACACTTTTCGGCGTCGTTCATTTCGGTCAGCGTACAGCCGGCTTTGGCGAGCAATGCGCGCGGCTGGGCTTTGATGCCGAGCTCCCTGAGGCCCGAACAACTGTCGTGGTAAGTGACAGAACCGGCGTATTCGCCTGGCAGTTTTTCCACTTTCAATACATTGACGAGGAAGTCCGATAGCTCGTACCACTTGGCCGCCAGCTTTTCGAATTCGCTCAGGTCCGGCGCATCGTGGAACAGGTCCTCGACGTAGTGCACCTTGACCTGCCCGGAGCAGGAACCCGAAGGCGCGACCACGTAGTCGCAGTCCTGGAATTCGGCCAGCACTTTTCTCGCCAGTTGCTGGGATATGGCGCGCACACCCGAGTTGTAGCCGGGCTGGCCGCAGCAAGTCTGGTCAGCCGGCACCACCACTTCGCAACCCGCGTCTTCCAGCAGCTTGAGGGTGGCAAAACCGATATTGGGACGCACCATGTCGACCAGGCAGGTGACGAAGAGACCGACTTTCATTGGGACATGATAAACAAAAACGCCGGGGATGCCCGGCGTTTGTTGAAAGGTAAAGCCCGAAGGTAAATCGAATCAGGACGTCTTGGCGCTGATCGCCGCAACCTGGGTCTTCTCGATCCACTTCTTGATGCGGTTGGCGTCGCCGATGCGGGTCAGCTTGCCCCAGGAATCGAGCAACACGATCACCACCGGGCGGCTGGCGATCATGGCCTGCATCACCAGGCACTTGCCGGCTTCGTTGATGTAACCGGTCTTGGAAAGACCGATATCCCAGTTGCCGCCGGAGCGAACCAGGGCGTTGGTGTTCTGGAAGCCGATCGGACGCTTGGCATTCGGCAACGTCACGTTCAGCGCCGGCGTGGTGGTGTACTCGCGGATGCGCTCGTATTTGGAGGCGGCGTCGACCAGGCGGGCGAGGTCGGCGGGGCTGGCGACATTGCCCGGGGCGAGGCCGGTCGGGTCGACGAAGCGGGTGTTCTCGAGATTCAAGGCGCGCGCCTTGGCGTTCATCGCTTCCACCATCGCCGCCGTGCTGCCGGGATAGGTTCGTCCGAGTGCGGCGGCAGCGCGGTTGTCGGATGCCATCAGCGCGAGGCGCATCAGGTCGTCGCGGTGAAACGGGGTACCTACCGGCAGGCGCGAGTGCGAACCCTTCAGGGTATCGACATCGTCGCGGTCGATGGTAATGGTCTCGTCCATGGCCTGCATGGCATCGAGCACCACCATCGAGGTCATCAACTTGGTAATCGAGGCGATCGGCATGGCGCTGTCGGCGTTCTTGGCGAACAGCGGCTGGCCGGTGGTCTGGTCGTAGACCATGACGGCGTGCGAGAGCACATTGGGTTCGCCGGACTTGGTGAAATCGGCGGCGGCCCTGGTACCTTTGGCGGCGGGCTTCTTGACTGTATCGGCGTGCGCAGACGCCATCGCGCCCAGCAAGGCCGCGATAGAATAGACCGCCAACAAGAATCGGGTAGATTTCATGTAGATCAAACCCCGCACGAAAGGACGAACCTTAGCAAAACAAGGGGGTTCTGGCAACACTTACCGATAAACGTCACTATCTACCCCTAAGTACCTGAAAAATCGGAAAAACCATGCCCGGACCCCGCCTGCCGCACCTGGAAACCCTTGCCGTTCACGCCGGGCAGAGCCCGGACCCCGCCACCGGCGCCCGCGCGGTACCCATATATCAAACGGCCTCGTTCGTCTTTCCCGACACCGAAACCGCTGCTTCGCTCTTCAATCTGGAACGCGCCGGCCACGTCTACTCGCGCATTTCCAACCCGACCCTTGCCGTGCTGGAAGAACGCATGGCCGCCCTGGAAGGTGCACCGGCTGCCATCGCGGTTGCCAGCGGTCAGGCCGCTTTGCACCTCGCCATTGCCACATTGATGGGCGCCGGCTCGCACATCGTCGCCTCTTCCGCTCTGTACGGCGGTTCACACAACATCCTGAGCTACACCTTGCCGCGCTTTGGCATAACAACCACCTTTGTCGATGGACGCGACCTTGATGCCTGGCGCGCCGCGATTCGCCCCGATACCCGCCTGCTGTTCGGTGAAACGGTAGGCAATCCCGGACTCGACGTGCTGAACGTCCCGGCCGTTGCCGAGATCGCCCACGCCGCCGGCCTGCCGCTGATGGTCGATGCCACGCTCACCACACCGATGCTGTCGCGTCCCATCAGCCAGGGGGCGGACATCGTCATGCATTCCGCCACCAAGTTCCTGTCCGGCCACGGGGTGGTGATCGGCGGTGTGCTGATCGACGGCGGCACTTTCGATTGGCGGCAATCGAACCAGTTTCCCACCCTCGCCGAACCCTATGCGGGCTTCCACGATATGGTGATGGCCGAGGAGTCCTCGGTGGCCGCCTTCGCGCTGCGTGCGCGTCGCGAGGGCCTGCGCGACTTCGGCGCCACCATGGCGCCGATGACCGCCTTCCAGATCCTGCAAGGGCTGGAGACGCTGCACGTGCGCATGCCACGCCACGTCGAGAACGCACGCAAGATCGTCGCCTACCTCGCCACGCACAAGGCGGTGGCGAAAG
>CAZCKI010000367.1:0-3813 GCA_964498815.1 uncultured Burkholderiales bacterium | reverse complement strand
GGCCATGGCGGTAAGCGCGCTCAGCACAGCCGAGCGCATGACGGTTGTTCGCATTATTTGTCTCCTGAGATTGAGTGATTTGATTGCAGCGAGACTCTGGTGCCGCTACGGTCTCTTCTCATTACTGATTGCCGCTACCGATCTGTCTTTGGCGCAGACCAAAACATGGTAGCCATGGCTGCTTTCAAATCGCTTTCATTCCCGGCAGTTACGCCGCAGGCTGGCTGGGCCGCCTTCTTCCCGATGCGGAGAATGCTTTCAGCACGCTTTCAAGGTATGCCGAGAATCGCGCCTTTGCGTACAAAATAAATGTACAAGTGGCACAATCCCCTTGCGTATCGCGAGCCGCGACCGAAGGGATGGTGCCGCAATCCGGGCGCCAGGCAGCCGGACTTGATCGCGGCGGGCTTTGGCGTTTCCCCGCAAGCGATCGCGAACTTTCTGAGAGAAGGACCCGCGCGAAGAGCGATACGATTCCGGTCAAACTGATTCGACAGAAGTCAGCAGATCAAATTTACAATTGGAGGAGCACATGAATAAGATCCTTGCGGGACTCACCGCCGCGTGCGCGCTGGCTTTTGCCCAGAACGGCCACGCCCAGACGCCCATCGTCATCAAATTCAGCCACGTGGTCGCACCCGATACGCCCAAGGGGCAGGGCGCGCAGCGCTTTAAGGAGCTGGCCGAAGAAAGGACCAAGGGCCGTGTCAAAGTCGAGGTTTTCCCCAACAGCCAGCTCTATAAAGACAAAGAGGAAATGGAAGCCTTGCAAATTGGCTCCGTGGAAATGCTGGCGCCGTCTCTCGCCAAATTCGGCCCGCTGGGCGTGAAGGAATTCGAGGTATTCGACCTGCCCTTCATTTTCAAGGACACCGCCGCCTTCCGCGCCATCACCGACGGGCCGGTCGGTGCGGACCTATTCAGGAAGCTTGAGTCCAAGGGTGTGAAGGGCCTCGCGTATTGGGACAACGGCTTCCATATCATGAGCGCCAACAAACCCCTGCACAATGTGGCCGACTTCAAGGGCCTGAAGATGCGTATTCAGGGATCCAAGGTACTCGACGCGCAGATGCGCGCACTGGGCGCCATTCCGCAAGTGATGGCGTTTTCCGAGTTGTATCAGGGCTTGCAGTCCGGCGTGGTGGACGGCACCGAGGGGGTGCCGTCCAACTTCTATACGCAAAAAATTTACGAAGTGCAGAAGCACATGACCCTGTCCAATCACGGCCACCTCGCCTACGCGGTGATCGTCAACAAGAAATTCTGGGACAGCCTGCCGGCGGACATCCGCACCATCCTGGAAGGCGCGATCAAGGATGCCTCCACCTACGCGAACGTTCTCGCCAACGGCCTCAATCGACAGTCCCTGGAGAAAATCAGGGGCAGCGGTAAAACCACGATCTACACACCCACCGCCGCCGAACTCAACGAGTGGAAAAAGGCGTTGATGCCGGTGCACGCCGAAATGGAATCGCGCGTCGGCAAGGAAACCGTCGAAGCCGTCTACAAGGCTGCCGGCTTCGTCGCGCCCAAGTAAATCATGTCTCGCAAGGTGTTTTTAACTCAAAAATGAGTTTCGGCGGCCCCGGCAGATCGATGCCGGCGCTCGCCGAAGGATTTGAAGTCGCTTGACTAGATTTGTTCGGCCGCTTTTTCCGGGGGCGCTGCGACCGTTGTTTCCGCCGGCGCTGCGTTGCAGTCGGCGCCGTTGCCACCCTTGAGGCCCAAAGCATCCTTGGCATGATTCTTCACTTCGCTGATCGCCTTGTTCTTGATGGCGCCGACCGGATCGAGGGCGTAGCCCACCCAACGCGGGATAGTGACGATGTGGTCGTTCACCACTTTCATGGCGAGGCTTTGCGGTGAATGGATGTAGCCGATCAGCTCCTTGACGGGCTTGACGCGGTCGTTCAGCGCTTCGGCCTGGTTGACCAGCTTGTTGCCGCAGGCCGGCAAGGGTGCGGCGGTCACGACCACGGCTTCGAGCCTTTCGGCGCTTTCGGTTTTTTCCACCTTGGCGACTTCGGTTTTGACGGCAGGCGCTTCGGCGGGTTTGGCGGTGCACATCGGGAAACAGTCGTTGTCATCCGCATGGGCAGCCATCGACAAGGTCATCATCATGGCGGCGGTCAGGGTCAGGATCTTGTTCGTTTTCATGTTCCGGCTCCTCGGTTGCGTTGGACTGCTTTGGATGGCTCGTAGTGCGATGTAGCCACTTTGCTCCCGCCGAATCCGGATCGCAATACCATGTTGGTGTGGTATTATTTATCGATACCATGCCGCCCGGAGGACCGCTACCATGAGCTCCAAAACCAGTGCCAGCACCCTGATTTCGGCCTTGAAATCGAGCCTGAAGACCCGTGACATGACCTATCGCGACCTGGCCGCCAAGCTGCAGATCTCGGAGGCGAGCGTAAAGCGCCTGTTTGCCGAGGAAACCTTCACATTGAAGCGCATCGAGGAAATCTGCGATGTGCTGGAAATCGACTTTTTCGAGCTGGCGCGGCGCGCACGCGGGGCCAGCGCCGATACGCAGGAGATGAACAACCGGCAGGAAGAGGCGCTGGCGGCCGATCCGCGCCTGCTGGGCCTTTTTTACCTGGTATTCAACGACTGGCAGGTCGATGCCATCCTCGATGCCTACGAGATCGGCAAGCCGGACCTCACCAAGCTGCTGCTGCAGCTCGACAAGCTGGGCCTGATCGAGCTGGGCGCCAACGACCACGTGCGTCTCAAGGTGCCGAAGTCGCTTAGGCTGCAGCGCAACGGCGCCATCCGCCGCGCGCATGGCAAATCGGTGGTGAGCGACTTCCTGCAGGCAGACTTCGTCGCCGAAGGCGGTTACTTCAAATTCGAATTCCGCGAGCTGTCGCGCACCTCCGTCACGCATCTGGAAAGAAAGCTGGAGCGGCTCGCCCAGGAGCTGCACGAGCTGGCCGACATCGACAGCTACCTGCCGACCGAACAACGCCAGACCATCGGCATGGCGCTGGGCATCCGGCCATGGGTGATGTCCTGGGTGACCGGCATCAAAAAACGCGGTGAGCCCGCCGCGCCGGCCGTAAAAGAGTTTTCGTTAGGGGACAAGCCCGCAGCAAGCACGTAAAATGTCAAATGACGTATAAAAATACGTCGTTCCCGCGCAGGCGGGAACCCAGTGGCGTTTTAGCGCGGAAAGACCGAACGACACTGGATTCCCGTCTGCGCGGGAATGACGGAAATTTTTTGACCGCCATTCCACACGCCAAAAGAATCACTGTTTTACCTCCGGAGATCGCCATGCCCCTCGTTTCCATGCGCCAACTGCTAGACCACGCCGCCGAAAACAGCTACGGCGTACCGGCCTTCAACGTTAATAACCTGGAGCAGGTGCAGGCCATCATGGAAGCGGCCAGCGACACCAATGCACCGGTGATCATGCAGGCCTCGGCCGGTGCGCGCAAATACGCGGGCGAAACCTTTCTCAAATACCTGATCCAGGCGGCCGTCGACTCCTACCCGGACGTGCCGATCGCCATGCACCAGGACCACGGCCAGAGCCCAGCGGTGTGCCAGCAGGCGATGCGCCTGGGATTTTCCAGCGTGATGATGGACGGCTCGCTGATGGCCGACGGCAAGACCATCGCGAGTTACGAATACAACGTAGACGTGACCCGGCGCGTGGTCGATATGGCGCACGTGATCGGCGTTTCCGTCGAAGGCGAGCTGGGGTGCCTCGGCTCGCTGGAAACCATGCGCGGCGACAAGGAAGACGGCCACGGCACTGAGCCGACCATGACCCGCGAGCAATTGCTGACCCATCCCGACCAGGCG
>CAZCKI010000366.1:0-3826 GCA_964498815.1 uncultured Burkholderiales bacterium | reverse complement strand
CGCTGCACGGCATCCCTGTGGTCATCAAAGACAACATCGCCACGGCCGACAAGATGCAGACCACGGCAGGTTCGCTGGCGCTGGTCGGTGTGAAGCCGCCACGCGATTCCTTCCTGGTCACCAAGCTGCGCGATGCAGGCGCCGTGATCCTCGGTAAAACCAACTTGAGCGAATGGGCCAACCTGCGCTCCACCCGCTCCACCTCCGGCTGGAGCGGACGCGGCGGCCAGACGCGCAATCCCTACGCGCTCGACCGCGATCCCAGCGGTTCCAGCGCGGGTAGCGGCGCTTCCATCGCTGCGAGCCTCGCCGCCATCGCGGTGGGTACCGAAACCGACGGTTCCATCATCTCGCCCGCCAAGGCCAATGGCCTGGTCGGCATCAAGCCGACGGTGGGGTTGGTGAGCCGCAACGGCGTCATTCCCCTTTCGCGCACCCAGGACACCGCAGGCTCCATGGCGCGATGTGTTGCGGACGCCGCCGCGCTGCTCACCGCGCTGGCCGGCAGCGACGCGCGCGACCCCGCCACAAAAGATGCCGACGCGAAAAAGCTGGACTACATGAAGAGCCTCGATGCCGACGGCCTCAAGGGCATGCGAATCGGCGTGGTGCGGGCCAACTTCGGCGGGCGCAACGACTTGGTGGCACCGCTCATCGACGAAGCGATCAAGGTGATGGCTTCCAAGGGCGCCATCATCGTCGATCCGGTGGAGGTGCCCAATATCGCCAAGTACGGCGCCACCGAACTGGAAGTGTTGCTGTTTGAAATGAAAGCAGACATGGCGGCGTACCTCGCCGAATTCGCGGCCGGCTCGCCGTTCAAATCGCTGAAAGACCTGATCGACTTCAACGAAGCCCACAAGGACAAGGAGCTGAAGTACTTCGGCCAGGAGTTTTTCATCCGCTCCGAGGCCAAGGGCGGGCTGGACAGCAAGGAATACCTCGACGCGCTCGCCAACAATATGAAGTACTCGCGCGAGGAAGGCCTCGACAAGGCGCTGAAGGACAACAACCTCGACGCTCTGTTGGCGCCCAGCGGCCAGCCCACGGGATTGCTCGATCTCATCAACGGCAGTAATGGCGGTGGCGGTGGCTTCAGCAGCCCTGCTGCGGTGGCGGGCTATCCGCACATCACCGTGCCGGCCGGCTACGTGCAAGGCCTGCCAATTGGGCTTTCGCTGGTGGGAACGGCGTGGACCGAGGGCACGCTGATCAAGATCGCCTACGCCTACGAGCAGGCCACCAAGCACCGCAAGGCGCCGACCTACGCGAAGACGCTGACGCCACAAGGCTGAATTCTCATACATGGTTTTCGTTCGGCATATACTTTCCAAGCGGGTTGATGAATTCGAAGGTAGTTGATTCAGACGGTTTTCACTTTTTCGGGGAAAATGGTCATGAATAAAATTGAAGAATTGCTTTGGAATTTGAGCCCAATGGGCGCGGTCGAGAAAATGTTTGGCGGCGCATTGAATATTGTCGATAGTTTGAGCAAAGGGGAGTTGCCGGATGCCAAAGATGTCTTGCACATTGCGGGACATGTCGGGCATGGCGAGGGGGATTTGCTCGATGCGGCGGACGTCTGTGATTCATCACCTGATGCGGACGCGTGCTCGGACAAAGAATGACGGGTCCTGCTTAGTGGAGAGCCTGCTCACGGGGCTTTCGCGCTGAGATGGCGCGCCTGCCCGTCGTCCTGATTCCGGGGCTGATTTCCTCGCCGCGCTTTTATGAGCCGGCGCTGGCGGCCCTTTGGCGCCATGGCCCGGTGGTGGTTGCCAACCACACGCAGGACGACAGCATGGCTGCCATCGCCAGGCGCATCCTCGCCGACGCGCCGCCGCACTTCGCGCTGGCGGGGCATTCGATGGGTGGTTATCTCGCGTTTGAAATCATGCGGCAGGCGGGCGAGCGCGTCGCCAGGCTCGCCTTGCTCGACACCACCGCACGCGCCGATACGCCGGAACAAACCGAACGCCGCCGCACGCAAATCGCCATCGTAGAGAAGGGACGGTTCGACACTATCCCCGGCCTGCAATATCCGCTGTTGGTGCACCCCTCGCGCCTCGACGATGCGGCGCTACGCGAGACCGTGCGGCTGATGGCCGAGGACAACGGCGCGCAGGCCTTCATCCGCCAGCAGACCGCGATCATGAACCGCATCGATTCGCGCGACGGCCTTGCCGCCATTCAGTGTCCGACGCTGGTGCTGGTCGGCGACAGCGACGCGCTCACCCCGCCCGACCGCGCCGGCGAAATCGCCGGCGGCATTCGCGGCTCACGCCTTGTCACCGTTTCCGAGTGCGGGCATATGTGCCTGCTCGAACAGCCTGCGGCGGTGGTGGAAGCGCTGCTGGAGTGGATGGCGGCGTAGCTACGTTCCCGGAAGGCTATGAGCGCCGATACGGCGCCAACTCTTCCCTCATCACATTCCGCAACTCGGCAGCCAGCGATTCTCCGGCGACTGCGCGACGCAGTGTGTCGTTGATCAGTGTTTGATAGCCGCGCTCCCCTGCCGCCGACTTGAAATGTTCGATGATGGCGGCGTCGAGCATGATGCTGATGCGCTTTTTGCCGAGCTGCGCGCGCGCGGCTTCCTGCCATGCCGCCTTGGACACTTTCTTGCCCGCGACACGATATTCCGCACGGTCAAAATTGGCCTGCGTGATCCTGGGTGCGTCGTCAGATCGCGCCGATGTTTTGGAAGTAGAGGTTCGTTTCATGTTTGTCGGCCTTCCGTAGGGAGATTATGCGGATTGTCTCGTCGGATTCGACATGAACGACAAGTACAACAAGAGAATCCAGCAGACCCACAGCAATCATGCGTTGTTCGCCGTAGTCGTGTCTCGGGTCTTCGAATAGCGCGATTGGTCCGGCGAAGACACGAGATGCATCGGCGAAGTCCAGGCCATGCTTTGCGAGATTCGACTTGCGCTTCGCTTCGTCCCAGGTAAATCGCACTAGGGCATTATATACATATGATTATATGTATATCAATAGGGCGCTTTAGAGATCCCGAATCCCTGTCTCACACCCGTTCGACAACGCAATCTGTTTTTTTCCACACAAGCACACTGTGGCACAATGGCTTCGACATGTCCCCTGCCGCCTCCCACTTCCCGCAGCACACGCCCGCCCTGATCGGCGCGATTCGAATTCGCCGCTGACCGGGTCGCGCGCGTCGATCCGGTCAGCCGGATCGAGCCTGCCGCCTCGCAATCTGTTCGATCCCACGCGCATGACCTTGTCGCTGCCTCAGGCAGCATGTGCACCTTCTTCGGGATCATTCCATGAAATGCGATCTGGTTTTACAGCGGCAGAAGCAGGTATTCCTGTTTGAAAAAGACGCCGGCACGCTGTGCCGCATACTGGGTTTGTACGCGGCACGCGCCATCGAAATCGACCATATTCAATACGCGCACGCGGCGCCACAGACGATGATGCTCATCGTCACTGCCGGCGCGGATACGGAAACGCTGCGCGTGCTGGTCAGCAAGGTGGCTTCGCTGTTTGGGGTTGTCGAGGCGGCGATGCAGACCTGTGCGTTTGACGGGCCTCAACAGGAAAGTGCCGGGGCTCGTCGGTCGGGGTGATTGTTCGATTGGACGATAGGGGAGATGGTTAAACAAAATGCAACCCTCCCCCGGCTACGGGGAGGGCAGGGTGGGGGCGATGCTTGCATGGCAGAGCAGCCTGCATTGACCCCCATCCCAACCTTCCCCCGTAAACGAGGGAAGGGGCGAATAGTCATATTTTTTGCACCCCAGGCTTCCCCGCCGCCACCGCAAACTTCGCCAGCGTGGAAATCTTGCTGTCGCGAATCTTC
>CAZCKI010000365.1:0-3843 GCA_964498815.1 uncultured Burkholderiales bacterium | reverse complement strand
GCTTCGCTGTCCTGGCCGTCGTCCGGGGTAATCACATGGGTCGCGCCGCGTGCGCGCAACGCGCGCGCCGTTGCTTCGCCGATGGCAAAGAGCGCGGCGTCGCGGGCAAGGCCGGCGGCGGCCAGGGCATCCCAGCTGAATTCGACTGCATTGGCGCTGACAAATACGATCGCTGCAGCGGGTGCCGAGAGCGCATCGCGGTTAGTGTGCGACAGAGGTTCGATCGCCAGCACCGGAAAACTCACGACGGTCGCTCCGGCCGCGGTCAGCGCGTCGCGGGTGGCGCGGGCTTGTTGCATGGGGCGCGTCAGCACCAGAACGAGACCGGTCAGCGCAGCAGGGTCATCCGGCATGGCGTTCGAGCGTCGCAAGAATCTGGTCGGCACCCCGTGCCAGCAATCGTTCCGCGAGATCCGTGCCGGTCGCTTCCGCCGCGCCGAGTTCGCCGCTGACGGCTTCGCGCAGCAGACGGCTGCCATCCGGAAGTGCCACAAAACCGTCGATTTGGATTTGCGTGCCGGCGACCGTCGCGTGCGCACCGAGCGGCACGTCGCAGCTCGCGGAAAGCCTGCGGCCGAAGGCGCGCTCGGCCTCGACCACGGCGCGGGTGTCCGCGGTTTCAAACGGTTGCAGCCATGCGCGCGAAGACGCGTGGGCGGTGACGTATTCAATGCCCAATGCGCCCTGCGCAATGGCCGGCACAAACTGCGAGAACGGCAACAACGCTCGAATCCGCGCTTCGAAGCCGAGGCGCCGCAGCCCGGCGGCCGCCAGGATGATGGCGTCGTATTCGTTGGCGTCGAGCTTGGCCAAGCGGGTGTTGACGTTGCCTCGCAGCGAACGCACCTGCAGCTGCGGATAGTAGTGTCGCAACTGGCTTTCGCGGCGCAGGCTCGAGGTGCCGACCACCGCGCCGGCCGGCATATCGGCCAGCGAGGCGTAGCGGTTCGATACCAGCGCGTCGCGCACTTCCTCGCGCGCACCGACCACGGCCAGGGAAAAACCATCCGGCAGGTTCATCGGCACATCCTTCATCGAATGCACCGCAATATCCGCGCGCCCGGCCGACATCGCCACTTCCAGTTCCTTGATGAACAGGCCCTTGCCGCCGATTTGCGCCAGCGGCTGGTCGAGGATCTGGTCGCCGCGCGTGGTCATGCCGATGATTTCCACCAGGCAGCCGGGATGGAATTCGCGCAGCTGGGCTGCCACCCATTCGCTCTGGGCGAGGGCGAGGCGGCTTTCGCGCGAAGCGATGCGAATCAGGGGAGAAGGGGGAGACAGGGGCATGGCAGAGGAGGAATGGTTCATCCAAAAGTGTAGCACGCTCGTTATCTCGCCTTCGACCCGGACAGCGCCTTGCGCGCCTCGATGCTGCACTGCGATAGAATGGTCCACGCTGCGCTTTTTTCTTGCGTAGCAACCCGCCCAATTCTCCCGAAGCCGGTATGGCCATTGCTCTGCAAGCATCGTCCGCCCCCGTAAGTGTGCCCGGCACAATGCGGGCTGCCGTCGCGGCGACGGAGGCCGACAGCGCCACACCGCGCCTGCGCGAAATTCCCTATAACTACACGTCCTTTTCGGATCGCGAGATCGTCATCCGCCTGCTCGGCGCCGACGCCTGGGAATTGCTGCTGGACTTGCGCGCCGAACGCAAGACCGGCCGCAGCGCCCGCATGCTCTACGAAGTGCTCGGCGACATCTGGGTGGTGGAGCGCAACCCCTACCTGCAAGACGACCTGCTCGACAATCCACGCCGCCGCTACGCGCTGACCGGCGCCATGCGCCACCGGCTGGCCGAGATCGAAAAGCGCCGCCTGCTCGATACCAGCGCGGACGATGCCCGGACCGGCAAGGTAAAAGAATTGCACGCGCGCGCGCAGCAGGCAGTGGATCGTTTCGAGCGGGAGTTTTCCGAGACCTGGGACTTGCGCAAGAAGGTCGAGCGGCGCCTCGCCCGCGTCACTCGCCGCGACAACATCGCCTTCGATGGCTTGTCGCGGGTTTCGCACGTCACCGATGCCACCGACTGGCGGGTTGAATACCCGTTCGTGATCGTCTATCCCGACCAGGAAGAGGAAGTGGCGCCGTTGGTGCAGGCGCTGATCGAACTGGAGCTCACCATCATTCCGCGCGGCGGCGGCACCGGCTACACCGGCGGCGCCATTCCGCTCAGCAAGCGCTCCGCCATCATCAACACCGAAAAGCTCGATGCGCTCGGCAAGGTCGAGCACGTCGTGCTTCCCGGTGTACAGACACCGGTCGCGACGCTGCGCTGCGAAGCGGGAGTGGTGACCAAGCGCGCCATGGAGGCCGCCGAGGCCGCCGGCCTGGTCTGGGCTTGCGATCCGACCTCGGCCGACGCGAGTTGCATCGGCGGCAATATCGCCATGAACGCGGGCGGCAAGAAGGCGGTGCTGTGGGGCACGGCGCTCGACAATCTCGCCTCGTGGAAAATGGTGACCCCGGACGGGGAATGGATGGAGGTCGAACGTCTCGACCACAACCTCGGCAAGATCCACGACATCGCCGTTGCGCGTTTTCGCGTGCGCGTATTCGACGAAAAGGGCCGGAACACCCGTCCCGAGGAAATCCTCGAGATCCCCGGCGGCACCTTTCGCAAGACCGGCCTCGGCAAGGACGTGACCGACAAGTTTTTGGCGGGATTGCCCGGCGTGCAAAAAGAGGGTTGCGACGGCATCATCACCTCGGCGCGCTTCATCCTGCATCGCATGCCCAAGTACATGCGTACCGTCTGCTTGGAGTTTTTTGGCCAGGTGAAAGAGGCGGTGCCCGCCATCGTCGAAATCAAGAATTACATGGACGGTAACTCACTGGCCACGCTGGCGGGGCTCGAACACCTGGACGAGCGCTACCTGAAAGCGGTCGGCTACGCCACCAAGTCGCGCCGCAACCAGCGGCCGAAAATGGTGCTCATCGGCGATATCGCGGCCGACGACGAGAACGCCGCCATGGAAGCGGCCAGCGCCGTGGTGCGGCTCGCCAACGCGCGCCACGGCGAAGGATTCGTCGCCACCACTGCGGAAACACGCAAGACCTTCTGGCTGGATCGGGCACGTACCGCGGCCATCGCCAAGCACACCAACGCCTTCAAGATCAACGAAGACGTGGTGATCCCGCTAGCCCGGCTGGGCGACTATTCCGAGGGAATCGAACGCATCAACATCGAGCTTTCCCTGAAGAACAAATTGCGCATGGTCGATGCCATTGAACAGTTCCTGTCCGGCACGCTGCCGCTGCACGAGGACGAGGAGCACCTTTCGCAGGAAGCCTGGATCGGCACCCGCCGCGAGGAGGCGCGCGCGCTGCTGGCAAGCGTCAGGGAACGCTGGTCGTCTTACTTGCACGGTCTGGACGGACCTTCCGCGCTGGCAGAGCTCACCGTGTTTCAAGCGCTGCAGTGTCATCAACTGCGCGCGTCCTGGAAAATCGAATTACGCGCGCCGCTGACGGAGATTTTTAGCGGACGCATTTTCGAGCCGGTGCTGGAGAGGCTGGCGGCGATTCACCAGGAAGTGCTGCGCGGACGCGTATTCGTCGCCCTGCACATGCACGCGGGGGACGGCAATGTCCATACCAACATTCCCGTCAACTCCGATCACTACGAAATGCTGCAGGAGGCCAAGGCGGCGGTGGCGCGCATCATGGCCTTCGCGCGACGCCTGAACGGTGTGATTTCGGGTGAACACGGCATCGGCATCACCAAGCTGGAATTTCTCACCGACGAGGAAATGCGGCCGTTCGGCGAATACAAGGCTCGCATCGACCCCGCCGGCCGTTTCAATGCCGGCAAGTTGCTGCCGGGCGGCAACCTCACGCGCG
>CAZCKI010000364.1:0-3848 GCA_964498815.1 uncultured Burkholderiales bacterium | reverse complement strand
GCCGAATGCGCGCGCGCACTTGCCGCGCGGGTCGCTGGAGGGGCCGGTCATGCTGTATAGCCCCACCGCCAAACGCAGCGCTATCGATCCATCGCTGTTCTGGAGCGTGCTGCTGCTGCTGTCGATCGGCCTGGTGATGGTGTACTCGGCCTCGATCGCAATGGCGGAGGCGGAAAAAGTTTCCGGCTATCGCATGCAGTATTTTCTGGTACGACACTGCCTGTATCTCGCCATTGGCGGCGTTGCCGCCGCCACCGTGTTCCAGGTGCCGGTGGCGATCTGGCAGCGCCTGGCACCGTGGCTATTCATCATCGGCGGCTTCCTGCTGGTGATCGTGCTGATCCCGGGCATCGGCCGCGAAGTGAACCATTCGCGGCGCTGGCTGCCGCTGGTGGTAATGACCATGCAACCCTCGGAACTCATGAAGCTGTTCGCGGTCTTGTACGCCGCCGATTACACGGTACGCAAGGCGGCCTTCATGCACGATTTCAAGAAGGGCTTCCTGCCGATGCTGGCGGTGATGGTGTTCATCGGCGCCACATTATTGTGCGAACCGGACTTTGGCGCGCTGGTGGTGATCACCTCGATCACCATGGCGATCCTGTTCCTGGGCGGGCTCAATTGGCGCGTATTCCTGGTGCTGATCGTGTCGCTGCTGGTGTCGTTTGCGGTGATGATCGTGACGACGCCGTACCGTCTGCTGCGCTTCGCCTCCTACCTCGATCCCTGGGCCGATCCGCTCGGCAAGGGCTACCAACTCTCGCATTCGCTGATCGCCTTCGGTCGCGGCGAGTGGCTGGGTGTGGGTCTCGGCGCCAGCGTCGAAAAACTGTTCTATCTGCCGGAGGCGCACACCGATTTCCTGTTGGCGGTGGTTGCCGAGGAATTGGGTTTCGCCGGAGTGGCAGCCGTATTGATCTTGTTTGTGCTGTTTATATACCGCGCGTTCGCGGTCGGTCGCGAAGCGATGATGCGCGAAAAATATTTCGCGGCACTGGTGGCGCAAGGCATTGCGGTGTGGATCTGCGTGCAGGCCTTCATCAATATGGGCGTCAACATGGGCCTCCTGCCGACCAAAGGCCTCACGCTGCCGTTCCTTTCCTACGGCGGCACCGGCATCCTGGTCAACTGCATGGCGGTGGCGATCCTGCTGCGCATCGACTGGGAGAATCGTGCGTCTTCCACGTCTGCGCGCAAGGGGGTCGGACGTGGATGAAAGCGAGCGCATGAAGACCGTGCTCATCATGGCGGCCGGCACCGGCGGCCATATCTATCCCGGACTCGCCGTCGCCGATGCCTTGGCGGGTAAGGGCTTTCGCATCGTCTGGCTGGCGACGCCCACCGGCATGGAGCACAAGCTGGTCGGCAAGGCCGGCTACCCGCTCGAAGTCGTGCAGATGAGCGGCGTGCGCGGCAAAGGCAAGCTCGCCTGGCTTGCGTTGCCTTTTACTTTGCTGCGCGCCTTGTGGCAATCGTACGCGGTGATGCGGCGTGTCAATCCGGCGGTGGTCGTTTCCATGGGCGGCTACATCGCGTTCCCGGGCGGAGTGATGGCCGTGCTGATGGGCAAACCCCTGGTGGTGCACGAGCCCGGCGCGCACGCGGGTCTTACCAACCGCGTGCTGGCGTTGATCGCCGACCGCGTGCTGGTGGGCTTCCCGAAAAGCTTCGAGCAAAAACCGCACAACGCCTTGGCGGCGATATTGCCGATACCGAAGCGCGTCGATTGGCTGGGCACGCCGGTGCGCGCCGCCATCGCCGCCATCGAATCGCCAGACGCGCGGTTTTCAGGGCGTAGCGGCGCGCTGCGCTTGCTGGTGGTCGGTGGCAGCCTCGGCGCCAAGACCATGAGCGAACTGGTGGTGGCCGCCTTGCAGGCGATGCCGATGGAAACGCGTCCGGAAGTGCTGCACCAGTCCGGCGAGAAGAATTACCAGGAGTTGCTCGCGACCTATCGCGTCTCCGGTGTTGCGGCCGAAGTGCGGCCGTTCATCGACGATATGGCGGCGATGTATCGCTGGTGCGATCTCATCATTTGCCGCGCCGGCGCGATTACGGTCGCGGAGCTCGCGGCTGCGGGTGTGGCGAGCGTCTTGATTCCGCTGCCCTGGTTCGTGGCTGAGGAGCAACTCGCCAACGCGCAGTTCCTGGCCGATGCCGGAGCAGGCGTGCTGGTCGATCAGAAAACGGAAACGGCGGAAGGTCTTGCGGCAAAGCTGCTCGCAATCACGCGCGAGAAGGCCGTCGAAATGGCAAGGCGGGCCAGAGCATTGGGCAAACCCGATGCCACGGCCGCATGCGCGCAGGTTTGCGAGGAATTGGTTACGGTATGAAGCACAAGGTCAAACACCTCCATTTCATCGCGGACAAGGAACGCAATGGCTTGCGCCATTGCTCAGGGCGGCCGTGCGTTCGCTGCGCTCACGCATCCGCCGATGCCGCACCGAGTCTTGCGGCATGAAGCACAAGGTCAAACAACTCCATTTCATCGGCATCGGCGGTTCCGGTATGTCCGGCATCGCAGAGGTCCTGCTCAATCTTGGCTACACGGTCAGCGGTTCCGATATCGCGGAGAGCGCGCCGGTAAAACGCTTGCGCTCGCTGGGCGCGAAAATCATGATTGGTCACGCCGCGGTCAATATCGGCGGCACCGATGTGGTGGTGACCTCGAGCGCGGTGAAGCCTGACAACCCGGAAGTGGTCGCGGCAAAGGCAGCGCGGGTGCCGGTGATACCGCGCGCCATGATGCTGGCCGAGTTGATGCGCTTCAAGCAGGGCATCGCCATCGCCGGCACCCACGGCAAGACCACCACCACCTCGCTGATTGCGCACGTGCTCGGCGAAGCGGGGCTCGACCCCACCTGCGTGATCGGCGGGCGCCTCAACTCCATCGGCACCAACGCGCGCCTGGGCAAGGGCGATTACCTGGTCGCGGAGGCCGACGAATCCGATGCCTCCTTCCTGTTCCTGCAACCGATCCTGGCCGTGGTCACCAATATCGACCAGGACCATATGGATACCTACGAGCACGACTTTGCCAAGCTGAAGTCGGCCTTCGTCGAGTTCCTGGAACATCTGCCGTTCTACGGCCTGGCCGTGCTGTGCGCGGACGACGCCAATGTGCGCGAAATCCTGCCGCGACTCTCCAAGCCGTTCATGACTTACGGATTGTCGGAACACGCCGAGCTGCGCGCGGTCAACGTGCAGGCGGCCAACGGCAAGATGCGCTTCACGGCGGTATCGTCCGACCCGGCGCGGCGCGACCGCTCGGTGCTGGATTGCGAATTGAATCTGGCCGGCATGCACAATGTGGTCAACGCGTTGTCGGCCATTGCCATCGCCCGCGAAATCGGCGTGAGCGACGAACACATTGCCCGGGCGCTGTCCACGTTCGGCGGAGTGGGGCGGCGCTTCCAGCGTTACGGCGAAATCGACGCAACCGGCGGCGGCAAGTTCACCCTGATCGACGATTACGGTCACCACCCTGCCGAAATGGCTGCGGTGCTGGCGGCGGCGCGTGGCGCCTTCCCGGGCCGCCGCATTCTGCTGGCCTTCCAGCCGCATCGCTTTACCCGTACTCGCGACCTGTTCGAGGATTTTGTGAAGGTGCCGTCCACGGCAGATGAACTGGTGCTGGCCGGTGTTTATCCCGCCGGTGATGCCTGCAAGCTCGGGCGCTTTCTTGGCTGCGGTCACCTCCTTTGTCTGCGGGATGGAGACGAAGAGTTAAAGAAGAATAACAAACGCCGCTATTGAGCCGAATACAATAAACTCCGGCCTGATTCTCTGTTTGTCGCGCATCAGGATCTCCTGTTTTTTCTTACTTCCGTCGCGGTCGTGCCGGCCAT
>CAZCKI010000363.1:0-3851 GCA_964498815.1 uncultured Burkholderiales bacterium | reverse complement strand
GGGGCCCTACTAAAATAATGCGCATAACCTGCACCGTCGATGGCGACCTTCACCACATTGGCGTTAAAGAATTCGGCCGCGTCGCCGATCGGATGCGCGGCCGTCGCGATGGCAGCCTCACGCCTGGCCGACAGGGTATCCGCGACCGCGCGTATGAGTTCGGGCGCGATCAGCGGCTCATCGCCCTGCACATTGACGACGATCGCCTCATCGTCCCAGCCGAACACAGTCGCCACTTCGGCGATGCGGTCGGTGCCGGAAGGATGGTCGGCTCGCGTGATGATCGCCTCGATGCCGTGTTGCGCGCAGGCGGCCTCGACTTCAGCATGGTCGGTAGCGACGATCACCCGCGCCGCGCCACTGCGCGCTGCGCGCTCGGCTACCCGCACCACCATCGGCTTGCCGGCGATATCGGCCAGCGGTTTGTTGGGCAAACGTGTCGAGGCCAGCCGCGCCGGGATGACCGCGAAAAATGCGGTCAAGCGCGAACCTCGTCGGCACGCAGCTCGCGCGCCTCGTCGACCAGCATCACCGGGATATCGTCGCGGATCGGGTACGCCAGCCGCGCCGACCAGGAGATCAGCTCGGTTTTGTCCGGCGACATCGTCAGCGGCCCCTTGGTGACCGGGCAGACCAGGATTTCCAGCGACTTCGGATCGATGCTCATTGTTTACCTTCCGTACGCCTGCCTGCCGTGGCTTTCCAGTCGTTGAGGCGGGATTGCAGCAACATATAAAAATTGGCCGGCAATTGCGCATCGACGCGCATGTACCAGTGACGTTCATCCGCCCATTGCCGGCATTTTACCGCGTCCTTCTCGGTCATCAGCACGATGCCGGGGTAATCGATGTCCTCGCGACGAAAGCGATGGTGGTCGTCCAGCGGATGATCGCTGCTGACAAAACCGTGCCGGTGCAGGTGCGAGAAAAAGCGCTGCGGATTGCCGGTACCGGCCAGCAAATGCACGCTTTTGCCCTCGACGAAGGCGCGAAATCCATCCAGGTCCAGCTCTTCTCCCGCCGCCATCGGCACAAATCGTTCGTTGCCGAGCGCCATGCTGAGCAGCGATGGCATCGCCTGCTTGAAGCGCCGTCCCGTGCCGTTGGCGACCACCGCAGACACGCGGAACAAGCGTCTCACCGGTTCCCGTAGCGGACCTGCCGGCAACAAGGCGCCGTTGCCGAAACCGCGCGAGCCATCGACCAGGGCAATTTCCATATCCCGGTGCAGCGCGTAGTGTTGCAGGCCGTCATCGCTGACAATGACGTTCACCTCCGGATGGGCCGCCAGCAAGGTCGTGCCCGCGCGCGCGCGGTCCGCGCCGACAAACATCGGACAGCCCAGCCGCTGCACCAGCATCACCGGTTCGTCGCCGTACTTCGACGCAGCCTCGTCTTCGAACGGCTGGACCTGGTGCGATTGCGCCGTGTCCGCTGCCGCCGACCCATAACCTCGCGCCACGACGCCGGGACGATAACCCTGCTCCTGCAGCCAATTCACCACCGCCATCACCAGCGGCGTTTTGCCGGTACCGCCCACGCAGATGTTGCCGACCACGATCACCGGCACCTTGAGGCGTTGCGTCTTCAATAGACCCGCGCGGAACAGCGCACGGCGCAAGCCGGCGACCAGGCCGAACAGCCAGGATAGCGGCCGCAGCAGGACCTGCCAGGGGGAGTTGCGCTGCCACTCACGCGTGAAAAAGGCTTCCAGGCGCGGGGACGAATTCACGACGGCCTACTTGCCCGACTTGGCCTGGGTCGTGAAAGAGATCTTGGTAAAGCCGTCGAGGCGCGCCGCTTCCATGACGTTGACCACCGCCTGGTGGGTGGCGCCGGCATCGGCGCCGATGGCGATCACCGGATCGTTCATGCCGCCGGCGCGCGCGGCTTCGCGCAACGTGGAGGCAAACGCTTCGACCCCGCCGAACGCGGCCGGCGCACCGTTGATGGCGTACTTGCCGCTGGAATCGACACCGATGTTCAACACCTGCGGCCGGTCCGGCGCCTTGTCGGCGCTCGCCTCGGGGAGGTTGATCTGCAGCTCGGCGTACTTGGAATAGGTGGTCGTCACCATCAGAAAGATGAGGATCACCAGCAGCAGGTCGATCAGCGGAATGAAATTGATTTCCGGCTCTTCGCGCGCGCGGCCCCTGCGAAAATTCACTTGCGGTCTCCGTGCAGCGTTTCCACCAGCTTGATGCCCTGCTGTTCCATGTCGACCACCATCACGTCGACCTTGCTGCGCAGGTGGCGATAGAAAATCAGCGAAGGCACGGCCACCGCGATACCGGCTGCGGTGTTATACAGCGCCACCGAAATGCCGTGCGCCAGCGAGGCCGGGTTCTGCCCCTGCGGGCCGCTCGCACCGAATATGTCGATCATGCCGATCACGGTACCGAACAAACCGAGCAAGGGCGCCACCGTGGCGATGGTGCCGAGACCAGTGAGGAATCGTTCCATGTCGACCATCACCGCCCGGCCGGCTTCTTCCATCGATTCCTTCATCACTTCGCTGGAGCTCCTGACGTTGGCGATGCCCGCGGCGAAAACCCGGCCCAGCAGCGAATTGGCATTGAGGCGCGCGATCAAATCTACCGTGGCGCCACCGGCACGATAGGCTTCCACCGTGTCGACGAACAAGTTGTTGGGCAGTACCACGCTGCGCCGCAGGGTCCAGAAACGTTCGCCGATAATGGCGACCGATATGATCGAGCAGAGGATGATGAACCAGATGGGCCAGCCGGCGGCTTGTATAAAAGATAGCAAGAGTCACTCCTGAAATTCGGCATTGGGGGCGGTGCCGAGCCGAGGCGCACAGTATCGCACGGTCAGCCCTTGTCGGCCTAGCCCGACAGGCTCGCACTGTAGCGCAAGCCAGCCGCGATTCACAAGGCAGGCAGGTCAGACGACGGCGCGGGAAAAAAGTTGCGCGACAAAAACTTGCCGCCAACACGTGATGTGGTGTCTCAAGTTCACGATGCGCCTCCGCTCCAATTCGCGGTCGATGGATGGTGCGGCACCGCGCCAAATTCCATCCACAAACCCTGTGGATAAATCTGTGCATACGCGGCTGGCACATTCGCTAAGTCACGAAACGGTAACGGTTTTTTCGGCGTCGCCTAATTTTTGACCTTGGCGAATTTGTACATAAAATCAACCTCTTAGCAAGTCCTTGCTAGGGAAGCCCTGCGTAAGTCCATACGCGTGCTCGGGTCTTGTTACCGGTGCTACCATGCAGTGGATGGATTCCGACCAAGACCTGCCCCTGTTCCAGGCGGCCAATGCCCCTCCGACCCCGCGCGAGCGTACCCCGGCGCAGGAGGTCATCACCGTTTCCGCGCTCAACCAGCGGGTGCGCGGGCTGCTAGAAGCGAGGCTCGAATTGCTGTGGGTGGCGGGCGAGATTTCGAACGCCATGCGCGCCACCAGCGGCCACTGGTACTTCTCCCTGAAAGACGAAAACGCGCAGGTGCGCTGCGTATTGTTCAAGCAGCGCGCTGGCGCCCTGCCGTTTACGCCGGCCAACGGCTTGCAGGTGGAAGTCTGTGCGCGGCCATCCCTGTATGAAGCGCGCGGCGAATTTCAACTGGGCGTGGAAACGATGCGCCGCGCCGGACTCGGCGCACTGTTCGAGGCATTCGAGAAGCTGAAAGCCAAACTTGCAGCGGCGGGACTGTTCGAAGCCGATCGCAAAAAACCGCTGCCGTTTTTCCCGCGCACCATCGGCATCGTCACCTCCCTGCAAGCGGCTGCGCTGCGCGATGTGCTGTCGACGCTGAAACGACGCGCGCCGATGGGCGGTGTCATCATCTACCCCACCGCCGTGCAAGGCGCCGGCGCCGCAGCCGA
>CAZCKI010000362.1:0-3857 GCA_964498815.1 uncultured Burkholderiales bacterium | reverse complement strand
CGAGGCTTCGTCCAATCTCTCGCGCTTCGACGGCGTGCGCTACGGCCACCGCGCCGCCGACTACGGCGATCTCACCGAAATGATCGAGCGTTCGCGCGCCGAAGGCTTCGGCGCGGAAGTGAAGCGGCGCATTTTCACCGGCACCTTCGTACTCTCGCACGGCTATTACGACGCCTATTACCTGCAGGCGCAGAAGGTGCGGCGCCTGATCGCGCAGGATTTCCAGGACGCCTTCCGCTCCTGCGACCTGATTTTAGGACCGGTGGCGCCGACCACCGCGTGGAAACTGGGCGACAAGTCCAAGGACCCGGTGGCGATGTATCTCGAAGACATCTTTACCCTCGGCGTGAGTCTCGCCGGACTGCCCGGCATGTCGGTGCCGTGCGGCCTGGGCAAGGGCGACCTGCCGGTGGGCCTGCAGATCATCGGCAACTATTTCAACGAGGCGCGCATGCTGGGTGCGGCGCACCATTTCCAGCTGGCGACCGACTGGCATGTGCGCCGTCCGCCGGGAGCGGCCGCATGAGCGATCGCGCCTGGGAAGTGGTGATCGGCATCGAAACACATACGCAGTTATCGACGGCGTCGAAGATTTTTTCGGGCTCCTCGATCGCCTTCGGCGCGCCACCCAACACCCAGGCCAATGTGGTCGATCTGGCGCTGCCCGGCACTCTGCCGGTCATGAACAAGGGCGCGGTGGAACGCGCCATCCGCTTTGGCCTGGCGGTGAACGGCGGTGAAGACCATCACATCGCGCGGCGTTCGGTGTTTGCGCGCAAGAACTACTTCTATCCCGATTTGCCGAAGGGCTACCAGATCAGTCAGTTCGAATTGCCGGTGGTAACCGGCGGCAACGTCGAAATTCAGGTGGGCGACCACAGCAAAACCATCCGCCTGACGCGCGCGCATCTCGAAGAAGACGCCGGCAAGTCGCTGCACGAGGGGCTCGATACGCAGGGCGTATCGGGTATCGACCTCAACCGCGCCGGCACGCCGCTGCTGGAAATCGTTTCCGAGCCCGACCTGCGTTCGGCCGCCGAGGCGGTTGCCTACGCCAAGGCCCTGCACGGCATCGTCACCTGGATCGGCATTTGCGACGGCAATATGCAGGAAGGTTCGTTTCGCTGCGACGCCAACGTTTCGGTGCGCAAACTCGGCGACGAGAAGCTCGGCACCCGCTGCGAAATCAAGAACGTGAACTCGTTTCGCTTTCTCGAGCGCGCCATCCAGTTTGAAGTACGCCGGCAAATCGAGCTGATCGAGGACGGCGGCAAGGTGGTGCAGGAAACGCGGCTGTACGATTCGGAACGCGATGAGACGCGTTCCATGCGCTCTAAGGAAGACGCGATGGACTATCGCTACTTTCCCGATCCGGATTTGCTGCCGCTGATGATTTCGCAAGTCGACATCGATCGCATCAAGGCCGCCATGCCTGAGCTGCCCGCCGCCAAACGCGAACGCTACGTCAAGTCGTTTGGCCTTTCCGACTACGACGCGAGACTGCTTACGGCAAGCCACGACACGGCCACCTATTTTGAAACAGCGATTGCTGCGGGGGCCGATGCCAAACTTGCCGCCAACTGGATCAACGGTGACGTGGCGTCCCTCCTCAACCGCGAGGAAAAGGTCATTGCTTCGTCTCCGGTCAATGCCTCGCAACTGGCCGGTTTGATCCGCCGCATCGCCGACACGACCTTGTCTTCGAAGCTGGCGAAAGAGGTCTTCTCATACCTGTGGGCCGGCGAAGCGGGTGATGAGGAAAATGCGGCCGACACCATTATCGAAAAGCGCGGCCTGAAACAGGTCTCCGATCAGGGCGCTTTGGAAAAGATCATCGACGAGGTGCTGGCCGCTAATGCCAAGTCGGTCGCCGAATACCGGGCCGGCAAAGAGAAAGCGCTGCAATCGCTGGTGGGCCAGGTCATGAAGGCGAGCCAGGGGCGCGCCAATCCGGCGCAGGTCAACGAGATCCTGAAAAAGAAGCTGGTCTGACGACAGCCGGACTACCGGTTGGCTTCCTGCCGCTTGTCTTCCTGGCAATAGACGGTGCTGGGGTTAAATCCCGGCCCGTCGGCTTTCGGCGTGCGGCATTCGTAGCTGATGCCCATCGAGCAATCGTATATCTTGCCTTGGCAACGGGTCAGCCCGCGCGACCGTCCCGGCAACAGCGGGCTTTGACCGACCACCTGGGTCGGCAGGCCCGGCACGTTGTCTTCCAGCGTGCCGATCGGCATGCCGGATTTCAGTTTCTTGAAGCGGGTCTTGGCTGAATCGTAGCGGTCGACGATTTCCTTCTTGTCCTCATCGATCCTGGCTATTTCCTCGGAGAGCGCCTGGCGGTCGTGCACCGCGCGGTTATAGTCCGCCTGCAACAGCGGCGGTACTTCGCGATTCTTGCCGGCCTTGCTCGTGCCGGCGCGGTAGAACTCCATTTCCTCGGCGCGCTTTTCGATCGATCGATCGAGGCTTTCCGCGCGCTGCACGGCCGAACGCTTGCGACCTTCGAGCTGCGCGAGGTCGCGGTCGCGGATCGCGTCGAATTCCTTGACCGAGGCGTAGGTCGACAGCACCGCCCGATCCTTCAGTTTTTGTTCCTCGATCTTGGCGCTTTCGGCAGCGCGCAGCTGGCGCTCCAGTTCGCGCTGACGCATTTGCTCGGCGGTGGGCGGCGGCTCGAACTTGCGCACCACGGTGCCCTGCTTGTTGAGTTCGGTGATCGACTTTTTTTCGCACTGCACCGGCATGGTGTCGCCGAAGTGGGTCACGCCCTTCTCGTCTACGCACCTGAACATGGCGTGCGCGGGCAGGGCCAATGCCAGGCCAAGACAGGACAGCAGGACGCGCAGGCGGGTCATCGTGAGATAGCTTCAGGCTGCGCCGTAGACTCGGCGGTATTCATGAATTTGCGCCAGTTTAGCCGTTTCGTTCCCGTGGTGGGAAAGGTATCCGACGATGTCGTCGAGGTTCGCCACGGCGATCACCGGAATACCGTGCTGTTGTTGCACTTCCTGCGCGGCCGATAGCGCTCCCTTGCCGCGCTCCTGCCGGTCGAGCGAAATCACCACTCCGGCGGGTTCGGCGCCGGCTGCGCGGATCATTTCCACCGATTCGCGCACGGAGGTGCCGGCAGAGATCACGTCGTCGATGATCAGCACGCGGCCGGTGAGCGGCGCTCCGACCAGGGTACCGCCTTCGCCGTGATCCTTGGCTTCCTTGCGGTTGTAGGCATACGGTACGTTGTGGCCCTGCTCGGACAAGGCGAGGCTCACCACGGCGGCCAGCACGATACCTTTGTAGGCGGGGCCGAACAGCATGTCGAAGCCAAGGCCCGAAGCGAGGACGGCGTCGGCATAAAACTTCGATAGCGCCCGCAGCGAAGCACCGTCGTTGAACAGGCCCGCATTGAAAAAATACGGCGACGGCCGCCCCGCCTTGGTGGTGAATTCGCCGAAGCGCAGCACGCCCTGCTCGATGGCAAAGGCGACGAATTGCTGGCGAAAGTCGGTGCTCATGTTTAGGGCGCTCGCGGAAATCACGCATAATCGCGGTTTTCCGAGTGAAATTCAATGGCGGGAGTGAATTCCATGCGCATCGTCAGCGTCAACGTCAACGGCATCCGCTCGGCCACCAGCAAGGGCTTGTTCGCCTGGCTCAAGAAACACAAGCCGGACGTGGTTTGCCTGCAGGAAATCAAGGCGCTCGAGTCGGACGTGCCGGACGAGGCGCGGCCGTGGACGGGTTGGCACGCCTTCTATCACCCGGCCGAAAAAAAGGGCTACGCCGGCGTCGCCCTCTATTGCAAGCAGGAGCCCGATCGCGTGCAAATCGGCACCGGCATCAAGTGGATAGACGCCGAG
>CAZCKI010000361.1:0-3862 GCA_964498815.1 uncultured Burkholderiales bacterium | reverse complement strand
ACTAAAATGGCCCTGCCCGAAGTGATGATCGGCATCGTGCCCGGCTGGGGCGGCGCCAAACGCATGCCGGCACTGATCGGCGTATTGGCCGCCATGGATCTGATGCTGACCGGGCGCGGCGTCGACGGACGCAAGGCCAAGGGCATCGGCCTGGTCGATGTGCTGACCCCGCGCCGGCATTTCACCAATGCGGCGCAAATGCTGCTGAAGAATCCACCGCCGCCGCATCATCCGTCCTTCTTCGCCTCGATGGCCGAATGGCCGGTGTTGCGCGGCATCGTCGCCAATATATTGCGCAAACAGGTGGCGAAAAAAGCGCGCAAGGATCATTACCCCGCGCCCTACGCCATCATCGACCTGTGGGAAAACTACGGCGGCGACCCGCGCGTGGTGCCGATGGACGATCCCGCCTCGGTGGTGAGCCTCTCCAAACACCCGACCACCGCCAATCTGGTCCGTATTTTCAAATTGCAGGATCGCCTGAAAGCGCTTGGCAACGGCGACAGCGACATCCGCCACGTGCACGTGATCGGCGCCGGTGTGATGGGTGGCGACATCGCCGCCTGGTGCGCGCTGCGCGGCCTCAAGGTCACCTTGCAGGATCTCGATCACACCCGCATCGCGCCCGCCGTCGCGCGCGCGGCGACGCTCTACAAGCGCCGCCTCAAGCTGCCGCACCTGATCCAGGCCGCCATGGATCGTTTGATTCCCGATGTGAAGGGCGACGGTGTCGCGCATTGCGACCTCGTCATCGAAGCCATCGTCGAGAACGCCGAAGTCAAGAAAAAGCTGTACGCGCAGATCGAACCGCGCATGAAGGCGAGTGCGATCCTCGCCAGCAATACTTCCTCGATCCCGCTGCAGGAATTGTCGCAAGGCCTCGCCCGTCCCGAACGCTTGGTGGGTGTGCACTTCTTCAACCCGGTGGCGATGATGATGCTGGTCGAAATCGTCCAGGGTCCGCGGACCGCGCCGGAAGTGATGAAGGCCTGCCAGATTTTCACCAAAAAAATCGACAAGCTGCCGGTGCCGGTCAAGTCCGCCCCCGGCTTCCTGGTCAACCGCATCCTCACACCCTACATGACCGAAGCACAGGTGATGCTCGAAGAAGGCATCCCCGCCGAAGTGATCGACGCCGCCGCGCGCGATTTCGGCATGCCGATGGGGCCGATCGAATTGGCCGACACCGTCGGGCTCGATGTCGGCCTCGCGGTCGGAAAAGAATTGGCGCGGCCGGGCTGGCCGCAACCAAAAAAAATCCAGGACCTGGTCGCCGCGAAAAAACTCGGCAAGAAGACCGGTGAAGGCTTTTACAAATGGGTCGACGGCAAGGCGCAAAAGTCGAACGGCACCGGCACCGTCGATCTCGCGCCGCTCTGGATGCGCATGACCCTGCCCGCGGTCAATGAAGCGGTGGCCTGCGTGCGCGAAGGCATCGTCAGTGATGCCGACCTGTGCGATGCCGGCGTCATCTTCGGCACCGGCTTTGCGCCGCAACGCGGCGGACCAATCAATTACCTGCGCTCCGCCGACAAGGAAAAACTGCTGGCGGAAATGAAGGCGCTGGAAGCCAAACATGGCGTGCGCTTCGCGCCCGACGCCGGCTGGGCCACGATTTAATTCCAGAGATGGCCTCCCTCGCGCAGTCCTGGTTCGAGCCCGCCGGCGCCGCGCGCGCGGTAATGGTCATCGCGCCCGCGATGGGCGTGCGCCAGGACTACTACACGGCTTTCGCCCAATACCTGTCCGAACACGGCATCCTGGTGGTCACCTTCGACTATCGCTACGTGGGTTTCAACGAGCCCGCCAGCCTGCGCGGCGTGCCGGTCACCTTCGACGACTGGCGCGAGGATCTCGACACCATGATCGAAGCGGCGGTGGCGCGCGCGCCGGGCCTGCCGCTGTACGTTTGCGGTCACAGCCTGGGCGGGCAGATCCTGGGGCTGCTGCGCAATCGGCGGCGTATTGCCGGGGTCCTCACGGTGGCGAGCGGCACCGGTTACTGGCGGCACAACCCGCGCAGGTCCCTGCAACTGCTCTATCTCTGGTTCTTCGCCATGCCGCTGTACTCGCGCCTGTTCGGCTATTTTCCGGGCGAACGCCTCAACAAGGTGGGCAATTTGCCACGCGAGATCGCCCTGACCTGGGCGCGCTGGTGCCGGCAGCCGGAGTATCTGATGGGCGACGAGTCGGTGCGCCGTCAGGCCGGCTATGAGGATGTGCGCGCACCGGTCCTGTCCTTCAGTTTTTCCGACGATACCTATATTCCCAGGCCGGCCATCGAGCAGTTGCACGGTTTTTATCGCAATGCGCGCATCGAGCGGCACCACATTTCACCGGCCGATGTGGGCGAATCTCGCATCGGCCATTTCGGTTTTTTCAAACTCGGCGAGCCGCATGCGCTTTGGCGGCAAAGTCTGCAGTGGCTCGCCGCGCAGACGGAAAAGCAGACCGCATGATGCGCGTGATCGATGTTTGGGCCTGGCTTTCCACCAAGCCTCTTGGCAGGACAATTTTTTCGCAGCTGATCTGCTGGAAGGCGCCGTACTTCGCGACCATCTGGCCGCGCTTCGAGGAGTTGCGGCCGGGCTACGCGCGCGTAGCCATGAAGAAGCGCCGCAGCGTACAAAACCATATTGGCACCGTGCACGCCATCGCGCTTTGCAACCTGGCCGAGCTGGGCGCCGGTACGCTGATGGAAGCGAGCCTGTCGCGCAATATGCGCTGGTTGCCGCGCGGCATGAACGTCAAGTATCTGAAAAAGGCCGAGACCGATCTGATCGCCGAGTGCAGCGCCGAAGATTTCGCCGACGGACCGGCGCGCGACGTGGTGGTGAGCGTCGATATCAGGAATGCGGGCAATGAGGTCGTCTCCCACGCCGACATTTTCATGTATGTGAGTCCGCGCAAGCGGGCCGCGGACTCCTGAAATTGCGCCCCTTATAATGGGCATGGTGAATTGAAAGACCACTCTGCAATCGGCAGGCAAAAAGGCTTTCTGGCATTGCCGCATCCGACCGGCCCGAGGAATGATTTGATGGAATCCGCATCGCATTCGCACACCCGCTACCTGAGCTTCGACGATGCCGCCACCATCGCCGATGTGTTCGCCTTGCGCTGCCGCACTTCGCCCAATGCCCCCGCCTACCGCGAATACGACGCTGCCGCCAAGGACTGGAAGGTGCACAGCTGGCGCGAGATCGGCGAACTCGTCGCGCGGGCACGCGAAGGCCTGCGCGCCGAAGGTTTTGCGCCGGGAGAGCGCATCGCCATCATGCTCAAGAACGGCCCCTGCTGGGTGATCGCCGACCAGGCTGCCTACGCGCGCGGACTGGTGACGGTGCCGATCTTCGTCGACGACCGTGCCGAGAACGTGGCCTATGCGCTCAACGACGCCGGGGTCAAGCTGATCGTGATCGAAGGCGAGGAACACTGGAAGCGGCTAAAGACGGTGCGCGATCAGCTGGCCGGCCTGCAAACAATACTCACCCTGAAACCGGTTGCCGACCCCGACGAGCCGCGCCTGAAAAGCTTCGCCGAGTGGCTGCCGGATTTGCAATCTACAGAGGCCGGCGCCTTCGAGCGCGTGCCGGTGCAGGGCAGCGATCTCGCCACCATCGTCTATACCTCCGGCACCACCGGCAAACCCAAGGGCGTGATGCTCTCGCATCGCAATATGCTCGCCAATGTGCAGTCGGGCCTCGCCGTGTTCGAAGTCTTTCCCGAAGACGTGTTCCTGTCGTTCCTGCCGCTGTCGCACATGTTCGAGCGCACCTGCGACTATTATTTGAACGTGGTGTCGGGCGCCTCGATCGCTTTCTCGCGTTCGGTGTCGTTGCTGGCCGAGGACTTTCGCAGCGTA
>CAZCKI010000360.1:0-3885 GCA_964498815.1 uncultured Burkholderiales bacterium | reverse complement strand
CACCGTGGCTCGGACACCTGATGGTGTCGCGCCAGGAAACCGCACGGCCGCTGCTCACGCCAGGCGAAGTTATGCAGTTGCCACCGGATGACGAGGTGGTGATGGTGTCAGGCCATCCACCGATCAAGGCCCAGAAGATTCGCTACTACCTGGATGCGAATTTCAAGACGCGCATTCAGGCGCCGCCGCCATTGCGGCCTGGGCATTACGCCGATGTACCGGCACCACGACCCGACGACTGGACCGGACTGACCATCCTCGCTGCACCGATTCCTGGTCTTGTTTTCCCCACACACGGTGAGGCCATTGACGACGGCGGTCACCAGCAGCAGCCGAAACTGGCCGAAGTCGCGTTCATGCCGGAACCCGAACACGCGGTGGATGATCTGGGCCTGCTCGATGACGACGACCTGCCGCTACCCCTGCCCGCCCAGCTCGATCCACGCCTGCAACGTACGGCGCGGCTGGCCGCCCTCGACCCTGACGATGGAATCGCGCTATGAGCCGCACCCGCCTGAACCTCTTCATCGAACCCGAGCACGCCAGGCGGCTCAACGAGCTGGCGACCATGAAGGGCTTGTCCAAGTCATCAATCATCGCCGCCGCGCTGGCATCGTTCCTTTCGCCCGATTCCGGCGACCAGCGCGAAGCGGCTATCGCCAAACGGCTGGATCGCTTGTCGCGCCAACTCGACAAGCTGGAGCGCGACCAGAACATCCTGATCGAAACGCTGGCGCTCTACGTGCGTTATTTCCTCACTGTCAGCACGCCCGTGCCGGAAGCACATCAAGAGGCGGCACGCGCCCAGGGCCGTGCGCGCTTCGAGCAGTTCGTCGAACAGCTTGGTCGGCATCTATTACGCGGACGCAGTCTGGTCAAGGATGTGGTCGAAGAAATCCAGCCCGATCAGAGCCAGTTCTTCACCCAGCCGGAAAACGTTCGCGCCGCAGCGCCTGCCGACGAATCAGAGGGAGCACCGTCATGAGCAACGCGCCACGCGATCAGGGCGTGTCGGCCTCGCTGGAGCGTCGCGTGCTCATGCTGCGCACGGCGATGGGGCCGGACATCGCCAAAGCTTTGAACGACCCCGACGTGGTGGAAGTCATGCTGAATCCCGATGGCTCGCTGTGGGTGGATCGGTTGGGAAGTGGGCGCGAACCGCTGGGTGTTAGCCTCACGCCAGCCGATGGCGAGCGCATCATCCGCCTGGTCGCGGCCCATGTATGTGCCGAGGTGCATGCTGGAAAACCACTGCTTTCCGCCGAGTTGCCGGAAACCGGCGAACGGTTCGAGAGTGCGCTGCCACCGGTGACGCCGGGGCCGGTCTTCGCGTTGCGTAAGCGCGCGGTCGGCTTGATCCGGCTCGACGCCTACGTGGCCGACGGCATCCTGACCGAGGCTCAGGCGGAATTCCTGCGTAACGCGGTGCGCGAGCGCCAGAATATCCTCATCGCTGGCGGCACCAGCACCGGCAAGACCACGCTGGCGAACGCCCTGCTCGACGAGATCGCGTCCACCGGCGACCGCGTGATCGTGCTCGAAGACACGGTGGAGCTGCAATGCACCGCGCGCGACCACGTACCGCTGCGCACCCGCGCGGGTGTCGTGACCATGGCCGAGCTGGTGCGCTCGACCCTGCGGCTGCGGCCAGACCGCATCGTCGTCGGTGAAGTGCGCGGCGCCGAAGCGCTGGACTTGCTCAAGGCCTGGGGCACCGGCCATCCAGGCGGCATCGCCACCGTCCATGCCGGTTCCGCTGCGGGCGCACTGCTGCGCCTGGAACAACTGATCCTCGAAGTCGCCGTAACGCCGCCACGCGCCCTGATCGCCGAAGCGGTCAACGTCATCGTCTACATCGCCGGTCGCGGCCATGCACGCCGCGTGCAGGAAATCGCCCGTGTCATCGGCTTCGACAGCCACGGCTACCAACTCAGCGCCGAGCTGATGCCTTCCGTCCCTTTACTTTCATCAACTCCTGGAGAACCGTCATGACGACTTCACGCATTTCCGTAAAACCTGCCTTGCAATTCGTGGCTCTCGCCGCGCTCCTGCTGGCCATCGCCATTCCCGCGCATGCCGCAGGATCGAACATGCCGTGGGAAGCGCCGCTGCAATCCGTGCTGGATTCGATCCAGGGGCCAGTGGCCAGGATCATCGCGGTTATCATCATCATTGCCACCGGGCTGACGTTAGCCTTCGGCGACACCAGCGGCGGCTTCCGCAAGCTGGTGCAGATTGTGTTCGGTCTGTCGATCGCGTTTGCCGCCTCATCATTCTTCCTGACCTTCTTCAGTTTCAGCGGCGGAGCGGTGCTGGCATGAGCGTGGCTGGTATGAACACGTCAGGCGCTGATACAGCCGGCTTCGAGATTCCGCTGCACCGCTCGCTGACCGAACCCATTCTGTTGGGTGGCGCACCGCGCACCGTGGCAATAGCCAACGGCACGCTGGCCGCCGCCGTAGGGCTCGGGCTGCAACTCTGGCTGCCCGGCATGGTGCTGTGGATTGTCGGGCACTCGCTGGCCGTGTGGGGCGCGCGACTGGATGCACAGTTCATGGCGGTCTTCGCGCGGCACATCAAGCATCGGCAACTTCTGGACGTGTGAGGACGATCCCATGATGCACCTTGCCGAATACCGCAAACGTCCCGCGCTGCTGGCCGACTGGCTACCCTGGGCAGGACTGGTCGCACCTGGCGTCGTACTCAACAAGGACGGCTCGTTCCAGCGCACGGCACGGTTTCGCGGGCCTGATCTGGACAGCGCGACACAGGGTGAACTGATCGCCACGTCGGCGCGATTGAACAACGCGTTGCGCCGGCTCGGTTCCGGCTGGGCGCTGTTCGTGGAAGCCGAGCGGCGCGAAGCGGCGGACTACCCGGAGTCGGCGTTTCCCGAACCATTGTCCTGGCTGGTCGATGAAGAGCGCCGCGCCGCCTTCGAGGAAGCCGATAGCCACTTCGAGAGCGCCTATCACCTGACGCTGCTGTACCTGCCGCCCGAGGAATCGACGGCCCGCGCCGCGAAGCTGCTCTATGAGAACAGCAAGGTCGAAGGCGTGGACTGGCGCGAGCGGCTGGAGGGCTTCGTGTCGGAGACCGAACGCTTTTTCGGTTTGCTGGAAGGAGTGATGCCCGAGATCGACTGGCTCGATGATGGCCAGACGCTGACCTACCTGCATGCCTGCGTATCCACCCGTCGGCATCCGGTGGCCGTGCCCGAGGTGCCTATGCACGTCGATGCGTTATTGGCTGATGAGCCATTGACGGGTGGCCTTGCGCCCATGCTTGGGAGCCAGCACCTGCGCGTGGTATCGGTGCGTGGCTTCCCGACTTCGACTTGGCCGGGCCTGCTCGACGACCTCAACCGCCTGGGCTTTGCCTATCGCTGGAGCACACGCTTCCTGTGCCTCGACAAGGCCGAGGCCGAGCGCGAGCTTGGGCGCTTGCGCCGCCAGTGGTTCGCCAAGCGTAAAAACATCGTGGCGTTGCTGCGCGAAACCATCTTCCAGCAGGAAAGCCCGCTGGTGGATTCCGATGCGTCGAACAAGGCTGCGGATGCCGATACAGCCCTGCAGGAGCTGGGCAGCGACCAGGTGTCATTCGGCTATGTCACGGCTACCGTGACGGTGCTCGATACCGATGCGATGGCCGCCGACGAAAAGTTGCGCGCAGTGGAGCGGACTATCCAGGGCCGCGGCTTCGCGACCATTGCCGAAACTTTGAACGCGGTGGATGCCTGGTTGTCGTCGATTCCGGGCCACGCCTACGCCAACGTGCGCCAGCCCATTGTCTCGACCTTGAATCTGGCCCACATGATGCCAGTGTCGGCGGTGTGGGCCGGGCAGGAGCGCAATACCCACCTGGACGGCCCGCCGCTGATCGTGA
>CAZCKI010000359.1:0-3924 GCA_964498815.1 uncultured Burkholderiales bacterium | reverse complement strand
TGATGTCGGCTTCGTCCTTGGTCTTGGGCGAGTCGTGCGATTCTTCCTTGCCGTCGACCTTGACCTTGGGATTGCTGGTCAGGTGGGTAAAGAGCTTTTGCTCGGCATCGGCCTTGCCCTTGTACTTGGCGGCCACTTCCTTGTAGGCGGGGCCGTCCTTTTTCTTGTCGACGCTGTGGCAGGTGAGGCATTTGCTTTTCTTCAGCAGCGCTTCTGCGGCGACGTCATCAACCGCGGCACTGGTCACCGAGGAGAACTGCAGGGCGACGGATGCGGCGACGATAAAAGACGTTGATTTCATCTTTCACTCCATTTGGTTGTCTGCGAGCGTTGAGTATTGATGTAAGGCAATTGCGTACTCGATGTGCTATCGAATATGGGGCGGTGTATTCAACGTATCGCAAGGCATGACGGCAAGTTACCCGCGCACCCGAACCCCTTCTTTGACAAACATCAAATGAACGCAACTGTTTAACGATGATGTTGCAACGCGACAATGTCGATTTGATGTGCATCAAAAAAGCGCAAATTGGCGTACACCAATTGAGGACTTTCTTGCCGGCGGCGCGGGCGGAGGCGGCAATCGCAGGGACTCCCCGAGAGCCACCGGCGCGCGGCAACTTGACCCATGCCGTCCCGCCGTGGCAAAAATGGGCCGGGAATCCGCCGCCGACAAGGCAATTTCCGGCTAAATTCGTCGCTAATGTCTTGAAACTTTACGGTTTCGCCCTTACTCTAAGGTTCTGAATCGACTTACCCGGGAGCTTTGTATGCAAATCGACAATATCCGCACCATCGACGCCGCCACCGACGCGACCGCACCCAACCGCGTGCTGCGCAACACCTATTTCCTGCTGGCGCTGTCGCTGGTGCCGACCGTGATCGGCGCCATGCTGGGCGTGAGCTTCAATTTCACCTTCTTTGCCGGTAGCCCCGCGATCGGCTTCATCGCCTTCATGGCCATCGCCTTCGGCTTTTTCTACGGCATCGAGCGCACCAAGAACAGCGGCTGGGGCGTGCTGCTGTTGCTCGCGTTCACCTTTTTCATGGGGCTGATGATGTCGCGCCTGCTGGGCGTGGTTCTCAACCTGAAGGGGGGCGGCAATATGATCGCGCTCGCCTTCGGCGGCACCTCGGTCATTTTCTTCGTCATGGCGACCCTCGCCGGCACCATCAAGCGCGACATTTCCGGCATGGGCAAGTTCCTGATGATCGGCGCCGTGATCGTGATCCTAGCTTCGTTCGCCAATATCTTCCTGCAGATCCCGGCGCTGATGCTGACCATCCTGGTGGCGGTGATCGGCATCTTTTCGGCGTTCATGCTGTACGATATCAACCGCATCATCACCGGCGGCGAGACCAACTACATCACCGCCACGCTGAACATTTATCTCGACATCTACAACGTGTTCACGAGCCTCTTGTCGCTGATCGGCATCACCAGCAACAACGATTAGGTCTCACGCATGAATGACAAAAGCGGCCTGCGGGCCGCTTTTGTCATGCTGCCGCTCGAGACCGGGCTCAGCCCTTGCCGGTATTCTTGCCCGCAGTGCCGGTGCGCTTGAGCGCTTCCGGCGACATCTTCATCACGACCTTTGCACGCGGCGGTTCGGCGATCCGCCAACCCACCCGCGCGGCCAGCGCCCGCAGCCATTCCCCTACGCGCCGCGCGAATCCCGGCGCGTAGCGCCGCACGACTACGATGGCGGCGCACAGCACGATGAAATAGGCGAGCGCCGCCTGCATCATCCGGCTCCCAGCAGCATTCGGCTGATTTGGTAGGTAGCGAAAGAGGCCAGGTAGGCCAGCAGGAACATATAGCCCGCCATCACCAGCACCGCCTTCCAGGAATTGGTCTCGCGCTTGACGATCGAAAGCGTGGCCAGGCACTGTGGCGCGAACACGTACCAGGCCAGCAGCGAGAGCGCCGTCGGCAGGCTCCAGGTGGCCGCGATCACCGGTGTCAGCGCCGAGGTGAGTTCCTCACCCGCGCCCGACAGCGCGTAGACGGTGCCCAGCGCGCCCACCGCCACTTCGCGCGCGGCGAGGCCGGGGATGAGCGCGATCGAGATCTGCCAGTTGAAGCCGATCGGTGCGAACACCACTTGCAGGAGCTGGCCGAGGCGGCCGGCGAAGCTGTATTGAATGGCGGGACCGGTGGCGCCGTCCGGGGGCGAAGGAAAGGTCGACAGAAACCAGAGCAGGATCATCAGCGTGAGGATGATGGTGCCGACGCGCGTGATGAATATGCGGCCGCGCTCCCACAGGCCGATGACGAGATTGCGCAGATTGGGCCAGTGGTAATTGGGCAGCTCCAGCATCAGCGGCTGGTTGGCGCGGTTGACGAAGGCGCGTTTGAAGACGAAGGCCACCGCCATCGCCGAGACGATGCCGGCGACATAGAGCGCGAACAGCACCAGGCCCTGCAGATTGAAGATGCCGATGGTGCTGTCGGGAATAAAGGCAGCGATGATCAATGCGTACACCGGCAGGCGCGCCGAGCAGGTCATCAAGGGCGCAATCATGATAGTCGCCAGACGCTCGCGCGGATTCTGGATGGTGCGTGTTGCCATGATGCCGGGGATGGCACAGGCGAAACTCGACAGCAGGGGAATGAAGGCGCGGCCGGATAGGCCCACGCGACCCATCAGGCGGTCGAGCAGGAAAGCAGCGCGCGGCAGATAGCCCGAGTCCTCCAGCGCCAGGATGAACAGGAACAGGATCATGATCTGCGGCAGGAACACCAGCACGCTGCCGGTGCCGGACAGGATGCCGTCGACCAGCAGGCTGCGCAAAATGGTATCCGGCATCACACCTTTAAGGCCGACGCCGGCCGTGTCCACGGCGTTCTTGATGAAGTCCATCGGCCACTTCGACCAGCTGAACACCGCCTGGAAAATCAGGAACAGCACCACCGCCAGCAGCGCATAGCCCAGCACCGGGTGCAGCACCATGGCATCGATGCGGTCGCTGGCGCTGTGGGTGCTGCCTGGCGCCTTGATGACGGCGTCGGCCAGCTCGCGCACCTGGGCTTGCCGCGCCTGCACGATGTCCACGCTGGCCTCGGCGAGCGCGTTGTGCGCGGCGGCCGGCAGCCCCTGCTCGGCGAGGCGGCCTAGCTCCGTGAGCAGCGATCGTGCACCGTCGGGCTGAATGGCGACCACGTCGACCACCGGCATGCCAAGCTCGTCGGATAACTTCGAACCATCGATGACCAGGCCGCGCTCGCGCGCGACGTCCATCATGTTCAGCGCCAGCACCATCGGGTAGCCCAGCTGTTTCACTTCCAGCACCAGGCGCAGATTCAAGCGCAGATTGTTCGCGTCCACCACCATCAGCACCAGGTCGGCGGGCGCTTCGTCCTTTTGCGTGCCGAGCAGCATGTCGCGGGTGATGGCTTCGTCGGGCGTCATCGCGTTCAGACTGTAGGCGCCCGGCAGGTCGATCACTTCATAGGTGCGCCCCGCCTCGGTGAAAAGGCCCTCGCGCCGCTCGACGGTCACACCGGCGTAGTTGGCGACCTTGTGGCGCGCACCGGTGAGCAGATTGAAAAGCGCCGTCTTGCCGCAATTCGGACTGCCGATCAGGGCGATGCGCATCGGTTTTTCAAAAGTCATGGTGCTGCTGCCGGCAATGCATCGGCCACGTGGATGAGTGCCGCCTCGTGGCGCCGCAGCGCGAAGGTGGTGTTGCCCAGGCGCACGGCGATCGGGTGACCGCCGGGGAAAGCCTTCGCGATCACGCGCACGATTTCGCCGGGAACGAAGCCCAGTTCCACCAAGCGACGAATGGTCGCAAGTTCGTCCGCGCCCTGCGCTGCCGCCAAGCCGGCAATAGGCGCCGCGTCACCTTTTTGCAGGGCGGCGAGGGTGCGAATGGAAGCGCTTGCTGACTTATTCATAAGTATTCGGAGATTTCCCG
>CAZCKI010000358.1:0-3946 GCA_964498815.1 uncultured Burkholderiales bacterium | reverse complement strand
GGCCAACGGCCGCGCCTTGGGGCAGGGCGAGCCCGGCGGTTTCGTGAAAATCGTCGCGGACGCCGCTACCGATCGCGTGCTGGGCGCGCACATCATTCACGCACACGCTTCGGAGCTGATTCAGGAACTGGTCACCGCGATGGAGTTCAAAGCGGCCGCGGAGGATATCGCCCGCATTGTGCACGGCCACCCGACGCTGTCCGAAGCGGTGCGCGAGGCCGCGCTGGCGGTCGACAAGCGAACCTTGAATCTGTAATGGCGCCGCCGCATCGTTATGGCCATATTTCCCTTTGCCGGAATTTCTGCCAGCGATGCTGAATGAACCCTTGACGCCGTCTCCCGGCGATGCGGAGGGAGAGGAGCGCCTCGAGGCCTCCGATCCGCTCGAGTGGTATTGGAAATTCTCGCAAAGCCACGATTTCGAATCGGATCCCGCGCAGTTGAAGGTGCTCGAGCATCTTGAACGCTTGCACGGGGACCTCGAAAATTATCGGCAGTACCGGCAGGGCAAGATCAATCGGCTGGTCACCAATTTCGGTGGTGGCCGCAAACCGCCGCGCGGCATCTACATCTGGGGCGGAGTGGGGCGCGGCAAATCGCTGATGATGGATGCCTTCTTCGGCGTGTCGACTTTGATGCGCAAGCGCCGGGTGCATTTCCACGAATTCATGCGCGAGGTCCACGCCGCCATGCGCGAACACGCCGGCGAGGAGGATCCGCTGGATCCGGTATCGACCACTATTGCGCACCAGCTGCGACTGCTCTGCTTCGACGAGTTTCACGTTAGCGATATCGCCGATGCGATGATCCTCGGCCGCCTGCTGGAAATGCTGATCAACAAGGGCGTGGTACTGGTGATGACGTCCAATTACCAGCCCGACGATCTCTACCCCAACGGCTTGCAGCGCGGCCGCTTCCTGCCGGCCATCGAGATACTGAAAAACGAGCTCGAGGTCGTGGAAATTTCCGGCAATCGCGACCATCGCCGCCGCATCCTCGAGTCGATCCCGGTCTATCACACACCGCTGGGCGCGCGGGCGGAATTGTCCCTGGCGCGCGCCTTCGACGCCATGTCCAAGGCGAGCTATCGGCGCAACGGCAACATCTCCATCGGCGAGCGCGAAGCCCACTACCTGCGACGCGCCAAGGGCGTGATCTGGTTCACCTTCGAGGAATTGTGCGTCAAGCCGCGTTCGCAGATCGACTATCTTGAAATCGCCAGCCGTTACCACACCGTGCTGGTATCCGGCATTCTGCAATTGCACGCCAAGGCGCGCGCCGACGTGGTGAGGCGCTTCACCTGGATGGTCGACGTGTTTTACGACCAGCGTGTCAAATTGATCTGTTCGGCCGAGGCGCCGCCAGAATCGCTGGTGCTGGACGATCGCATCGAAAACCGTAGCGCGGCAGCGGTGTCCCACAAGTCCGGCGCGCACGCGGGAGCCGGCGCCAACCTGCTGGTGTCCGCGGAATTTGCGCGCACCGCCTCGCGCCTGCGTGAGATGCAGTCGCGCGAATATTTTTCGAAGAAACACGCCTCGGCGGAGAACCCGTCGGTGCTGGAAGGGGACGGCCGGTGACGACGTTTCGTGCACTCATGCTGGAGAAAGACGCGTCGGGCTTTGCTGCAAGCGTCAAGGATGTAGCTGCCGCCGCCTTGCCGGCGTCCGGCGACGTGCTGGTGAAGATCGCCTATTCGACCGTGAACTACAAGGACGGTTTGGCGATTTGCGATCGAGCGCCGGTGGTACGCTCCTGGCCGATGGTGGCCGGCATCGACGGCGCAGGCACGGTCGAATCCAGCAGCCATCCGGCTTGGCGGCAGGGTGACAGCGTCATCCTCAACGGCTTCGGTGTCGGCGAATCGCATTGGGGCTGTCTTGCGCAACGGGCCAGACTAAAAGGCGATTGGCTGGTGCGATTGCCGGAAACGCTGTCGCTGGAACAATCGATGGCGATCGGCACGGCAGGTTACACTGCCATGCTCGCCTGCATGGCCCTGGAACAACACGGCGTCGACAAGAGCCGCGGTCCGATCCTGGTGACGGGCGCCGCCGGCGGTGTCGGCAGCTTCGCGCTGACGATTCTGTCCGCCTGGGGTTACCAGGTAGTCGCCTGCACCGGACGGCCCAGCGAAGAGACCTATCTGAAAATGTTGGGGGCAAGCGAGGTGATCGACCGGGCTGAACTTTCGACCGCAGGCAAGCCGCTACAAAAAGAGCGTTGGGCCGGTGTGGTGGATTCGGTCGGCAGCCACACGCTGGTAAACGCCTGCGCGCAAACCCACTATCGCGGCGTGGTGGCGGCCTGCGGCCTGGCGCAGGGCATGGATTTTCCGGCGACGGTCGCGCCCTTCATTCTGCGCGGCGTCGTGCTGGCCGGAATCGATAGCGTTTATCAGCCGCTGCCGCATCGCGAGCGAGCCTGGCAAAAGCTTGCAGCGGATCTCGATCGCGGCAAACTTGCCGCCATCACCACCACCATCGGACTGGACCAGGCGATAGCTTGCGCCGGCGATTTGATGCAGGGCAAGGTGCGTGGCCGGATCGCGGTTGATGTCAACCGCTGATTCGGCTGGTCAATTGGCGGCCAATTTGGCATCATGCTGAATTGACCCACCGGAACCGACGAGAGCTACATGGCCGCAGACTCCACCGACGATCCCTTCGACCTCGATTTCACCAGTCTCTTTAGTGAAAAGACAGTGGTGCCCGAGCCTGCGCCGACGCCGACCGAACAAAAGGCGATGACGGATGAAGCCGTGATCGGTGAAGAGAAGCTCACCAGCAACGGATACTTTGTACGCATCAACCAGAATGCACCGCGCCGCAAGCCGAAGAGCGCGCCGCCGCTGGTGCTGGTGGTCGAAGACGATACGGTGACAGCGACGCTGCTGCTGCGAATCCTGAAAGGCAATGGCTACCAGGTGAAACACGCGGCGGACCGCGCCGGGATCGTGCAGGGCCTGAAAGCGACGCCCGACCTGGTGATCCTGGATGTCTTGATGCCGGACGCCAACGGCTTCGACATTCTTAACCGGATTCGCACGCATCCGTCCCTGAAAGAGTTGCCGGTACTGATGCTGACCAGCCTGGGCGCGTTGGACGACATTCTCAAAGGCCTGAAGATGGGCGCCACCGGTTACCTGACCAAGCCCGCCAAGTCGAAAGCGTTGCTCGATGCGATCAAGCAGGTGCTGGCCTGACCAGTACCATCGATGCGCCCGACCATAAGGATCGCATCATGACCGGCTATGCAGAGTTTTACCGCCGCTCCATCCAGGACCGCGATGCGTTCTGGAGCGAGCAGGCGACGCGCATAGCCTGGGTGAAACCGTTTCGGCAGGTCTGCGACTTCTCGCGGCCGCCGTTCGCAAAATGGTTTGTCGGCGGTGAAACCAACCTTTGCTACAACGCCATCGACCGGCATCTGGCCGAGCGTGCCGAGCAGACGGCATTGGTGTGGATTTCCACCGAAGTCGATCAGACCCGCAGTTTTACCTATCGGCAGATGTTCGAGGAAGTGAATCGTTTCGCCGCCATCCTGCGCTCCCTGGGTGTCGGCAAGGGCGATCGCGTATTGATCTATATGCCGATGATTCCGGAGGCGGTGTTCGCGATGCTGGCCACGGTGCGCATCGGCGCCATTCATTCGGTCGTGTTCGGTGGCTTTGCCGCCGCCTCGCTGGCGGCGCGCATCGACGATGCCAGGCCCAAGGTCATGATCACGGCGGACGCCGGTTCGCGCATGGGCAAGGTGATTGCGCTGAAGCCGCTCACCGATGAGTCGATCCGCCTTTGCCAGTATCCGCCGAAGCACGTCGTCATTGTCAACCGCCACCTCGACAAGACCATGCAGGTGCTGCCGGGTCGCGACATGGACTATGCCGCACTGTCGCATCGCCACCAGCACGACATCGTGCCCTGCGAATGGGTCGAGTCTTCGC
>CAZCKI010000357.1:0-3950 GCA_964498815.1 uncultured Burkholderiales bacterium | reverse complement strand
GAAACCGTTCAGCGAGGCGCACAGCCTGCCCAGTCCGCCGGTCATCTGCGGCAGCCGGCGCGTGAGATCGCAGTCGCCGGCGCGCAGGTTTTCGGTTTCGTGCGCCAACAGGTCGATGCGCGAGGCGATATGCCGGAACAGCCAGATCGAGCCCACCAGCAGGGCGATGAGGCCGAGCCCCGCCAGCGTGCTCACCCTCGTTACCGCGCGGCCGGCGGCCTCGCCCGCAGCGCCGATGAAAGACGACAGCGCCAAGACGCTGACGGCGTTCACGGCTGAAAACACGATGACGACCAGGGCCGCGTAGGACTTGACCGCATTCCGGACCGATATGTCCCTGAGTTTCATAGGCTTCTCCCACCATAAAGGCAGGTCCAGCCGGGTGGCCCGTGCGGCGAAACAGAACTCCAATTTCGTGGGCGGGAATTCTGTTTTTTTCTTATGCCACCAACGCTAGCGGCTGGGCGCGCAATTCACAGTAAGCGCCATCGGATGCCCTGTCGTCAAGCGGGGGCGGTAGTGGCGGCAATGGGAAGAGGAAATGTCGTCCCGTATGGGACGACATACCTCTACTCGTTCCGTGACCGAGGGAAATCCCCAGGTGCCGACCAACAGGAATCCCTATTTGGCGCCGGCAGGAAAATGCCGTTACTTTTCTTCAGTACGATAAGCTCGTGCCGTTTCGTGCCAATGGCACGGCCCTTGCATAAACATCTTGACCATGACACTTTGCCGCCGATCGCCGATGAAACCGCTTCCCGCCGCTCGTCCCACTCGCCGACCCCTCGTCCTCGCCCTCGCCCTGAGCGCGATGCTCGCGCTGGCCGCCTGCCAGAAAAACGACAAGGTGCCGACCACCGCCGAACGCTTGAAAAACGTCGAGGTTCGCCAAGAGACAGAACCTGATTCCTATCTGCCACGCAAATCGGTGGATTATCTGGAGAGCTTGAAGAATCTCAAGGACGCAGGCGAAAAACCAGCCGCCAAGGCGGAGCCGCCGCCGGCGGCGAAGGCAACCGCGCCGGTCGTCGCCAAGCCAGCGGAACGGCCGCCGGAAACGCAGGCGATCGCGCCTGAGGTTCGCCCGGTTGCGCAGGCTCCCGCACCAGCACCTGCACCGGCCACCGTGCCGGAGCCCGCGAACAAGGCGGAAGCAACCAGAATCGACGCAGCGGCCAGTTCGCAGAACGCCTATGTGGCCAACTTGCGTGGCTACCTGGAGCGCGTCAAACGTTATCCCAGTAGCCGCGAGGCTCGCCAGCAGCGGCCCGCCGGTGTGGTGCAGCTGTGGCTGGAGCTCACCCGCGACGGGAAATTCAAGGACGCCGGAGTTGAGCAGACTTCGAATTCGCAAATCCTTGATCAGGCGGCGCTCTCGACGGTTCGCCAGGGCAACTATGCCGCGTTTCCGGCCGACGCCTGGCCGGGTCAGGCGGTCCAGCGGTTTACCTTCAGCCTCGCGTATTCGCTGGCGGAATAGGCGGCCGGCCCATCGTACAATTGCCGGGTTCGCTCATCGAATGAAAGTGGACCCGTGAAATTCCGCCGCCAGTTCCTCATGAAAGCTCCCGTCGGACTTCTCGCGGCAGCCGGCGTCGCCCGCGCCGCGGATCCGACTCCCGGCAACTCGGCGACACCGGCCACGCCGGGTGCGCCGCCCACCTTCGGCACCGCACCCGCGGTCGGGCCGGAGGTTTCAGCCGCGACCTTCGCCGAGGCGGAAAAACTGATGCAAGTGACGATGACGCCGGCCGAGCGCGAGATGGCCGCAGCCAGCTGGCGCACCTCCATGGCGGGCATGCTGGGACGGCGCAACGGTACCAACAAGGTTGCGCTGGAAGCGGGCACGGCACCCGCCACGGTGTGGAATCCGATATTGCCGGGCTTGACGGTCGGGCCGATGCGAAATCGTTTTGTACGCAGCAAGGCCGACCCGGGGCAGCTATCCAAGCGCGATGAGGATATCGCCTTCGCGCCGGTCGCAAAACTGTCGCGCTGGATCGAATCCCGGGCGCTCAGTTCCGAGCGCCTTACCAGGATCTATCTCGATCGCATCCAGCGCTTCGATCCGAAGCTGCGCTGCGTAATCACGCTGACCAGGGAACACGCACTGGCACAGGCGAAGCAGGCCGACCAGGAAATCGCCGCCGGCAAGTATCGCGGCCCGCTGCACGGTATTCCCTATGGTGTGAAAGACTTGCTCGACACCAAGGGTATCGCCACGACTTATGGCGCTGAGCCGTTTCGCAATCGCGTGCCGGTCGCCGATTCCGCCGTGGTCGCGCGCCTCAACGAGGCGGGTGCGGTGTTGATCGCCAAACTGAGCCTGGGGGCTCTCGCGCTGAACGACATCTGGTTCGGTGGCCAAACCATGAACCCGTGGTTGCTGGAAGAGGGCGCCTCCGGTTCCAGCGCCGGGCCGGGTGCGGCCACCGCCGCCGCGCTGGTGGCGTTTTCCATCGGCAGCGAGACCGGCGGCAGCATCGTCAGTCCCAGCATGCGCTGCGGGCTCACCGGCCTGCGCCCGACCTACGGCCGGGTCGCGCGCACCGGCGCCATGACGCTGTGCTGGTCGCTGGACAAATTGGGGCCGATGACGCGTAGCGTCGAAGACGCCATGCTGGTCCTGCAGGCCATCTCCGGTCCCGACGCCGGTGACGTGGCGAGCCTGCCGGCCAAGCTCGATTTTGACGCCGGCGCCGCGGTGAAGGGTCTGAAGATCGGCTATGTGCCGGCGTGGATGAAAGAAGATCCCGCCACCGACGTGGACCGCGCTGCGCTGGAAGCGGCGAAGCAGCTCGGCATGATCGCCACACCGATCACGCTGCCGGACTGGCCCTACGATGCGCTCAACCTGATCCTGTTCGCCGAGGGTGCGGCAGCCTTCGAAGAGCTGGTGCTGGAAGGTAAGGCCGGGCAATTGAAAGTGCAGGTGCCCGACGCCTGGCCGAATCTGTTTCGCGAGGCGCGCTTTTTGTCGGCGGTGGATTTTGTCCAGGCCGACCGCCTGCGCCGCAAGGTCGCGCTGGAAATGGCGCGGGTGTTCGCCGGGGTCGATGTACTGCTGGTGCCCTCTCTCAGGGATGAAATGCTCACCATCTCCAACCAGACCGGTCATCCTTCGCTCACACTGCGCACCGGCTTTGTGCAGGTGCCGGAAGCGCGCAGCGACTGGGCGCCCGATCCCGCCAATCCGCTGCCGAAATTCAACCCGCCACGGCGGGTGCCGCATGGCGTGACCTTGATCGGCAGGTTGTTTGAAGAAGGCACGCTGGCGCGAGCGGGGATGGCGCTGGAAAAGGCTTCTGGCGTCGCCGAGCAAAGGCCGCCGGGGTACTGAGGCGTGAAGCAAAGTTCTTTGCGGAAGCTGGTATCGTTGGGCGCGCTGCTCGCGATGCTGGCCGGCTGCGCCCACGAGGAAACCGTGAGTTACGGCCTCAGGGAGCATTACGATAAATATGGCCAGGCCGGCGCGCAGTTCGATGAGGCGCGGGTGCGGGCGATGATGACGGCGAAGCTCGCCGCCAAGGTTCCGGCCGGCTTCGACGGCCCGGTGCGACCGGTCGCGATGCCCTTGCCCGGATATCCCGTCGCCGCGCGGCGGCGCGGCATCGAAGGTACGGTGGTGGTGCGCATCGTTTTCGACGACACAGGCCTGATGAAGGAGAGCTTCATCATGTCTTCCCCCGACGATCTCCTCAGCGACGAAGTCACGCGCGTAGTGAAGGGTTGGCAAATCCAGCCAATGACCAAGAAAGGGGTTCCTTCCAGGCTGGTGCTGGAACAGGAATTTCCGTTCGCGCTGTAGACGATTTTCGTCGCGCCTGACACAGGCGAATCGGGAGCGGGTATTATTTCGACAGCGCGCCTCGCGGTGCGCCCAATTACTTCAGTTCCCCTCCCAAGGAGACCCCTATGAGCAAGAGCAAAGACCAGAAGAAAGAAACCAA
>CAZCKI010000356.1:0-3957 GCA_964498815.1 uncultured Burkholderiales bacterium | reverse complement strand
CGCTTTTCATGGTCTCGATATCGCGGATTTCACCCACCAGGATGATGTCCGGCGCCTGCCGCATGGCGTTGCGCATCGCTTCGCCGAAGGAGTGAGAATCGTTGCCGATTTCGCGCTGGTTGACGATCGAGCGCTTCGATTTGAAAATGAATTCGACCGGGTCTTCGAAGGTCAGGATGTGGCCGGCCTTCATCTGGTTGCGAAAGTCCATCATCGCCGCCAGCGTGGTCGATTTGCCGGAACCGGTCGCGCCTACTACCAGTATCAAACCACGCTTTTCCATGATGACGGTGCGCAGCGAGTTCGGCAATTCCAGCGATTCGAAGGGAGGAATGTCGGTGCTGATGTAGCGGACCACGGCGGCGGCGGTGCTCTTTTGCCACATCATATTGACGCGAAAGTTGCCGACGCCCTCGATCGGATAGGAGAAGTTGAGCTCCAGTTCCTTTTCGAATTTCTCGATCTGCGCCGGTGTGAGGATCTCGTAACAGATGCGCTTGGCCTCGTCGGCGCTCAGCACCTGCGGGTTGACCGGCGTGGCGGTGCCGTTGACCTTCATCTGGATGGTGGCGCCGGCCGAGACGAAAATATCCGAGGCCTTTTTCTCGGCCATCACGCGGAACAGCTTTGCCAGGATCGCGTTGCTTTCAGCCATGGTGCTAACTCCTCAGTAGTTCGTTGATGCTGGTCTTGCTGCGGGTCTGCGCATCGACGCGCTTGACGATCACCGCGCAGTACAGACTATATTTCCCGTCGGCCGATGGCAAGCTGCCCGAAACGACCACCGAGTACGGCGGCACCCGGCCATAGCTGACTTCGCCGGTGGCGCGGTCGTAAATCTTGGTCGATTGGCCGATAAAAACCCCCATCGAAATCACCGAGCCTTCGCCGACGATGACACCCTCGACCACTTCCGAGCGGGCGCCGACGAAGCAATTGTCCTCGATGATGGTCGGGTTGGCCTGCAAGGGCTCCAGCACGCCGCCGATCCCGACGCCGCCGGAGAGATGCACGTTCTTGCCGATCTGCGCGCAGGAACCGACGGTGGCCCAGGTGTCGACCATGGTGCCTTCGTCGACGTAGGCACCGATGTTGACGTAGGAGGGCATCAGCACCGCGCCCTTGCCGATGAACGCGCCGCGCCGCGCTACCGCCGGCGGCACAACGCGATAGCCGCCGGCCTTGAAATCGGCCTCGCTCATATGCTCGAACTTGGTCGGCACCTTGTCGTAGAACTGCGGATAGCCGGCGTCACCCGCCAGCGTAACGGGTGCGGAACGGATGACCCGGTTGTCGTGCAGGCGAAACGAAAGCAGCACTGCCTTCTTGATCCACTGATGCGTCACCCATTCGCCGCCGATTTTTTCGGCCACCCGCAGCCGTCCGGCGTCGAGCTCGCCCAGCACGTGATCGACGGCGGTTTTGACCTCACCTCCGGTAGTGGCGTTGATGGTGGCGCGGGCTTCCCACGCGGCGTCGATCAGGGTTTGGTTGGCTTGGTGTGTCATGGCTTTTCAACAGGGGTTTCACGGCATTTTACGGTCTTGGCCGACAAGTCGGGGAAGATTGCTCGTGGCTGGGAGCCGGTTTCGGCTAGACCGCTTTTTTCATGGCCTGCTGCGCCTCGCGCTTGGCGTCTCGCTCTTTTTCGGTGGCCCGCTTGTCGTGCTGCTTTTTGCCTTTGGCGAGGCCGATTTCGAGTTTGATGCGGCCGCCCTTGTAGTGCAGGTTGAGCGGCACCAGCGTGTAGCCGCGCTGTTCGACCTTGCCGATCAGATTGTCGATCTCGGTCTTGTTCAACAGGAGCTTGCGGCTGCGGACCGGGTCCGGATTGACGTGGGTGGAGGCTTCCGGCAGCGCCGAAATATGCGAGCCGATCAGGTAAAACGCGCCGCGTTGCAGCACCACGTAGCCTTCCTTTAGCTGCGCGCGCGCGGCACGGATCGCCTTGACCTCCCATCCCTCCAGGACCAGGCCGGCCTCGTAGCGCTCCTCGATGAAATAGTCGAAAAAAGCTTTTTTGTTTTCGGCAATGCTCATCTGTCAATTATCCCATGCGTGAGATGCAAAGCGACCCGCTACAATTCCAACTGAAGCCCCGAGTCCCCAGCCCCCAGTCCCCACGCCACCATGCCCCAAGTCGCCCGCTCCGTACTGGTCCCGTTTTCCGCCGCCGCCATGTTCGGCCTGGTGGACGATGTGGAGCGCTACCCGGAATTCCTGCCCTGGTGTGGCGGCACCGCGGTGCTGGCGCGAGACGCAGACCTCACCGTGGCGCGCATCGATATCGACTATCTGGGCGTGCGTCAGTCGTTTACCACCGCCAACACCAAGGAAGGCGGCGAGTGGATGCGCATCAGTCTGCGGGAAGGGCCGTTTCGGTCGCTGGGCGGCCACTGGCGCTTCATTGCGCTGGGCGAGGCGGCCAGCAAGGTGGAACTGGCGCTGGAGTACGCATTTGCCAATCCGCTGCTGGAAAAAGCGGTCGGCCCGGTGTTCAACAGCATCGCCGAGACGATGATCGATCGATTCACGCAACGAGCGGAAATGCTGTTTACCAGCGCATCATGACGACGATCCGCATCGCGGTGGCCTGCGCCGGTCCGGAAGGCCGCCTGGAGCGCGAATTCACTCTTGTCGAGCCCGCCACCGTTGCCGATGCACTGGCGGCGGCGAGCCGGGATGCCGTGCTGGCGGCCGCTGCCGGCCAGGCGGCAGCGATCGGCGTGTGGGGCAAGGTGAAGCCGCTTACACAGGTGCTGCGCGATGGCGACCGGGTGGAGATGTACCGGCCGCTGCGGGCCGATCCGAAGGATGCGCGCAGGGCGCGGGCAGGCGGGAAACCGCGCAAATAGCGCGGACTATTTTCGACCGATCACCTCGTAGCGGAGCGCTATCCAGTCACCGCCCTTGCGCAGTGCGCGGTTGATGCGCACCCGAAACTGCACGCCATCGGCCGCCAGCGACAGGACGTTTTTCAGGCCAAAGTCGCCGGCCGGCACCGCCAGCACGTCGCCTTTGCCGTCCTCGTCGCGGCCCGGCAGGAACATGGCGGCGAACGGCGTCATGTTCGGGTCGGGTTCGGCGTCGCGGGCATTGGCGTAGCGGTGCAAGGTCACCGGCAGTGGACGATAAGAGAGCAGTTCCACGCCGAGCAGGGTCTCGTCGAGCGTGCGCTGGGTCAACTTGCGTACGATCACGCCGAGCAGCCAGTGGGTGAAGCCGTCGGGACGCACCGCCAGCACCTGGCCGATGCCGATCCGTTCGCCGGTGACGCGATCGACCAGCAGGCCTACGCCTTTCGAACTCATGTCGTGCAATTTCCAGCGTGTCCAGCGCGGGTCGCCCGTCGCTGCATCGTCGCCGCCGATCGCGCGCTGGGCATCGGCAAAGCCGAGCCGCACGTCGGCTTCGCGACCCTCCGCGGCGGTACGTTCTTCGAGGCGGGATGCACTCGCCTGCAACAGTGTCTGGTACAGGCGTTCGATGGTCGAGAGCAGCGTGACGTGTTCTTCGACCGGAAACAGGTCGGGCATGCCACGGCCGTCGAAGGCACGGCCGGCGCGCAACTCGGTGCGCACCGCTTCCACCTGATCCTTGAGGCGCTCGACGCGCAGGAACCGGTGCGAAGGCAGCGGCGCATTGCCGGTCATCACTTTCAGGCCCGACATCGCGTCGAGATCGACGAACAGGGCATGCAGGCGCTGCTGGTATTCGCTGTCGAGCTGGTAGTCGCCGGTCCAGTCGGCCAGCCAGCCGTCGGCGATTTCGATCTGCGCCATGGTCAGGCTGCCGGTGTTCAGAAGATCGAGCAACAAGGCCAGCAGGTAGCGCGACAACGGCGTGTACGGGGCATCGCCCTCGAATAGCGTCACGGACTGCGTGGCGAAACCGTTGCTCTCGGCAAAGCGATAGAGCGCGTGCAATTCCGGCCACACCGTCGGCTTGACCGGTTCC